>CAMPAA010000067.1 GCA_946631345.1 uncultured Verrucomicrobiota bacterium | reverse complement strand
TTTGCGGCGTATGGCGAAGTTACCTCTGCTCGCGTGGTGACCGATCGCATGAACGGTCGCTCCAAGGGCTTCGGCTTCGTTGAGATGCCGAATGCGGACGAGGCCAATGCGGCCATTGCCGCGCTCAATGGACACGAGCTGGACGGACGTCCGATCCGCGTGAACGAATCGCAGCCCAAGCCGCACGACGACCGTCGCGGTGGCCGTGGCGGTCGTGGCGGATTCGGTGGACGTGATCGCGGTCCGCGTGACACCCGTTGGTGAACGGCGGCAAAGCGGTGAAAAAAGGCGTGGACTTTTGTCCGCGCTTTTTTTATAATCACGCACCATGAAAAAGAACATCCTATCTCTTGCCGCAATCGCGCTGGCCGCGCTGACCGGCATCACCGCAACCGCCGAAACCAGACTTATGAGTTTTAACGTCATGCACTGCGCGGGAGCCGACAAGAAGATAGATATCTCCCGTACGGCGGCGGCCATACAGCGGGAGCGGCCGGACTTCGTGGGGCTGCAGGAAGTAGACTGCAAGGCGGCGAGGCGCTCTGGAGGGGTGGATCAGCCGGCGGAGCTCGGGCGGCTCACCGGCATGCAAGCGACGTTCGCAAAGGCGATACCATTCCAGGGCGGAGGGTATGGTGTGGCGGTGCTGTCGCGCGAGAAGCCGATCTCGGTGTTCAAGACGCCTCTGCCCGGCCAGGAGCCGCGTGTGCTGCTGCTGTGCGAGTTCACCAACTGCTGGTTCGGCACCACGCACCTTTCGGTGGCGGCGGAAAGCGAGCGCGTAGAGTCGATCGCCATCATTCGCAAGACGCTCGCAGAGCGCGTCGGCAAAAAGCCCGTGTTCCTCACGGGCGACTGGAACGCCACGCCCGGCTCAACGGTGCTTGCCGGGATGCGGGAGTTCATGACGGTGATCTCCGATGAACAGTGCCGAACCTTCCACGGCTTCCGCAAGCATGCTCCCGGCAGCAATTACTGCATAGACTACATAGCCGTGGATGCCGCATCAGCTGGCACTCTGGGAGTGCGCGATGCGCATGTGGTGCCGGACGTGACCACATCGGACCATTCGCCCATAGTCGCAACCGTGTTCGCAAAGTGACCGCGGGCGGGAGTTACGCAGCAGTGGAAGTGACCGCGGAAAAAAAGGTCTACGGCGTCAGCGAGCTGACGGACGTGATCAAGGGACTGTTCAAGCCGTTTGACAAAATCTTCGTGGCGGGGGAGATATCCGGCTGGAAGGTATATGCGAGCGGCCATGCCTATTTCACGCTCAAGGACGAAGCCGCGCAGATATCGTGCGTGATGTTTTCAAGCGCGATCACGCGCTGCAAGGCTGCGGCTCGGCTGAAGGACGGCGCGAAAGTATGCCTCTACGGGCGGCTTGACGTATATGCGCCGCGCGGTAGCTACCAGATTGTCGTGCTGGCGGCAAAGATTGCCGGCGAGGGCGACCTTATGGCGAAATTCAACGAGCTGAAGGAGAAGCTGCAGGGAGAGGGGCTGTTTGATCCGGCGAGGAAGCGTCCGCTGCCGTTTCTGCCGCACCGCATCGCCATCGTCACTTCGCCGTCCGGAGCCGTCATACATGACATGTGCACGGTGCTCACGCGCCGCTTCCCGAACTTGGAGATACGGCTCTATCCAGTGAAGGTGCAGGGACCCGGTGCGAAGGAGGAGATCGTCTCCGGGATACGGTTCTTCAACAGTCCATCGTCTGAATGGCGTCCCGACGTGCTGATAGTCGGTCGTGGAGGAGGATCCATAGAGGACCTATGGGCGTTCAACGAGGAATGCGTGGTGCGGGCGGTTGCGGCTTCTGGGGTGCCGGTGGTGAGCGCGGTGGGGCACGAGACGGACTTCACTCTATGCGACTTTGCCGCCGACAAGCGTGCGGGCACGCCATCCATCGCGGCTGAGATCGTCGTGCCCGTGAAAGCCGAGCTCCAGCAGCAGGTGAGGGAACTCGCCGCGCGGTTGGCGCGTGCGCCACAGCATGCGGGCGAGACGCTCGCTCAGCGTGTAGACCATCTCACCCTGCGGCTGTCAGCCGCGCTGCGCGACTGCGTCGCCGGTGCCGAGGGCCGTCTCGCGCGTTCGTCGCAGCGGCTCATGCCCGCGCTTAAAGAGGCTGTGATGCGTTCAGAGCGGAGACTCGAACAGGGTGACAGGCGGCTTCTGCCTGCGATTAAGGATGCATTGTCCCGTTGCGAGAGAAGGTTGGTATCGGCGGCGGCGAAACTCGATCTGCTTGATCCCGGCAGCCCTCTGAAGCGCGGCTATTCGCTGACGCTTGACTCCTGCGGGCGCATCGTGCGCTCATTCGCCGCAGTTAAACCGGGCGACGAACTCACGACGCGTCTCGGCGAAGGTCGGGTGGTCAGCTCGGTCCGAACGGTGTCAGGCTGAACGTTCGCGCTGCGGTTCACTTTCTGCCGCGTACGCGTGAGAAGAACCATTTCATCACGTTGTCGTCAGAATAGACTCGAGACCAGATGGCATGGCCGGAATCCGGGTACTCCATGTAGCGGACGGGGGCGTTCAGCTCCCACAGCCTGCTGACCATTGCGCGATCCATGGCGTTCGGTACGTTTCCGTCGCGCTCGCCGTGGAAGATCCATAGCGGAGTCTTTGCCGCATTCTCGGCCTTGTTCGGGTTCACGCCTCCGCATACAGGCAGAGCGGCGGCGAACAGCCCGGGGTAGCGCACGACGAAGTCCCACGCGCCGTATCCGCCAAGCGAGATGCCCGTCACGAGCAGACGGTTCGTGTCCACGGGGTAGTTGGCGCATATGTCGTCGAGAAGCTCCTTGACGAGGCCTATCATAGGCGGAGTTGCGCTGGCGGTGAAGGCGTGACGCAGGTCGAAGAAGAGGGGGGACCACACTGTGCGGAATGGTGCCTGCGGCGCAACGACGATGGCGGGTTCCCTCTTGCGGCTCCACCACACGAGTCCGCCCACGCCATGCACGAGCTGAGATAGGTTGTTTGTGCCGCATTCGCCGGAGCCGTGCAAGAACAGGACGAGCGGCACGCCGTTCGTCGCCGCCTCCGGGATGTCCGGCACGAATATGCGGTAGTTGAGCGAGGCACCCCGTTCGCTACGGTAAGTGGCGGGGATGGTTAGGCTCGCCAGCTCGTTTGCGCTGTACGGCGCAAATCCAAACGAGGATGCCGCTGCAGCGGCGAGAAGGATGAGTCGCGTGGCTTTCATCGTGTTTGGTCCCTTTCCTGTTTGCGCTACCTGTCGGATACGATCTCATCGAACGAGGCGCGCGTGGCGAGGCGGTATAGACCCGTTCTGCCGAACTTCGAGTGGTCTGCGAGCAGGTATCGCTTTGCGGCGATCTCCAACACGCGCGTGACGAGCCCGGCTTGGTGCTCATGGTTTGTGGTGACTAGCTTGTCGTTCACGCCGAACGCTGATACGAACGCACGTGTGATGGTGAGCCGCTCAAGCTCGCGTATGGCCGACGAGCCGAGGAAGGAGTTCAGCAGCGGGTCGTAGCTGCCGCCAAGTGCGATCAGCACGTAGTTGCGCGGCATCTTGCGGAACTTCTCCATTATTGCCACGGAGTTCGTTATGATGGTGAGGTTTGTGAATTGTCGCTTGGCGAGCTCTTCCGCAAACGCCGCCGTGGTGGTGGACGAGTCGAGGAAGAGTATGTCGCCCTCGGTTACGAGCTCCACTGCGCGCATGGCGATCTTCCGCTTTGCGGCGAGGTTTACGGTGGCCCGGTCGAGATATGTGAACCCCGTCTCCGCTGCATTGTCCGCCATCGAGCGCGGGAAGAAGGCCACGCCCCCTCTGATCCGCTCGAGGTGGCCTGATGCGACGAGCTCCGCGACGTCGCGGTGGATCGTGGCGGAACTAACTTTGAACTTTTCCATGAGTTCGGTGAGCGAGGCTCGCCGCTTCTCCTTCACGTAGTCGATGATGTCGTATGTGCGCATCTTTTTCATGCGCCCCATTATACCACACTCCGCATGCGCTCCGAGGGCAAACTGTGGTATAATTCAAGGCACCATTCACCATAAGAGGAGAAATCGATTTGAAAACCTATCTGCAGGATCGCTTCTTCACCGAGAAGGAGACAGTGCTCGTCGAGTCGGGGGAGCTCAAGGCTACGCTCTTCACCTATTCCACCGGAGTGGAGGCAGTGCGCATCTCGAACGCCAAAGGGTCGGCGACGGTTCTTCCGTTCATGGGACAGGCTGTGTGGCGCTGCGACTTCCTTGGACGCGAACTCACGATGAAGTCCATCTACGACGAACCTCAGAACTGCACTTTCTACGGCGACACCTACGGGTTCTTCGTGCTGCACTGCGGTCTCACGGCGATGGGCAACCCAACGGCTGCCGACACCCACCCAGGCCACGGCGAGCTGCCGCTCGCCAAGTACAGGCAGGCATGGGTAGAGGTCGGCGAGGACTTGAAAGGCCCGTGGATCGCAGTTGGCGGCATCTATTCGCACCTGCGCTGCTTCAGCGTGAACTACGACTTCAGCCCTACGCTCAAGCTGCGCGCAGGAGCGACTTCGCTCGAGATTGACGTGGAATTCACAAACCGCAAGGATTTGCCGCTCGAATATTATTATCTGTGCCACATCAACCACCTGCCCGTGGACGGCTCCCGGCTCCTCTACACGGCCGACCCGAAGAAGGCGATCATCAACCACGAGGTGCCCGACGGCTACCGCAAGGACTGGGCGGACGCCACTAACGCGTGGCTCGACAAGATGGACATAAATCCGTCCTGCGGCGACAAGGTGGGCGCGGAGGGCGAGTCCTACCGTCCGGAGATCGTGAACTGCTTCATGCACCATGCCGCGAAAGACGGCTGGGCGTACACGATGCAGCTGCATCCCGACGGCACAGCGGTGTACGTGAAGCACGACCCGAAGCAGCTGCCGTACGGCACGCGTTGGATCGCACGCACAGAGGATGAGGACGCCCTCGGCATGTGCCTGCCGGCGACAGCCGAGCACAAAGGCCGCCTGTACTGCCAAGAGCACCGCCAGCAGCGCATCCTAAAGACAGGCCGCACGGTATCCTACCATATCGAGACCGGGCTTCTCGACAAGGCGGGCGCGCGTGCGATGAAGAAGCTCATTTCTGAGGCATCGTGAACGATCTGGCCACAATCGTTGTCGTCGAGGACGATGATGTGATCCGCTCGCTGCTCGCGATGAACCTCGCTGCGGAGGGGTTCACCAAGGTGACTGGATGCGCGCGTGGTGATGAGGGATTGGACACAATCCGCCGCAGCAGGCCGGATCTCGTGCTGCTGGACGTGATGCTGCCCGGAGTGGACGGCTTCACGATATGCAGGCGAATCCGCGATACGGCGGCGCTATCCGGCACGCGCGTGATAATGCTCACTGCGCGTACCCAGAACGAGGACATAGTGCGCGGGCTGGAATGTGGGGCCGACGACTACGTGACCAAGCCTTTCGACCGCAAGGTGCTCATTGCGCGCATTCGCGCAGTGCTGCGCCGGGGTACGCTTGTGGCTGCCGGAACCGATTTCGACGGACTCGTGCTGAACGAGGAGAGCCATGCGGCCACGCTGTACGGCGAGGAGCTGAAGCTGCCGCTCGGAGAGTTCCGCATACTGTCGCTGCTGGCGGCGCACCGTGGGCGCGTCCTTGCGCGGTCTCGCATCCTCAATGCGGTGCAGAGCGGCGACAGGTTCACCACGGAGCGCACGATAGACGTGCAGATAGCAAACCTTAGGCGCAAGCTCGGCCGATGGGCGGAGCATATCGAGACCGTGCGCGGCGTAGGGTATCGCGTAAAGCCATGAGCCATGCTCCGTCAGACTTTCTGCCGCCGCTTCTCGTGGCCGCCGGGCTTATCGGCTCAACTGCGGTGTTCGTCATCGAGACGCATGCATTCCGGGAGGCTGTTGCAGGTTGGGCTGCGCGCGATCTGCGCGCGCGCACAGAGCTGGCGGCGTCAAACCTGCGCGAACCTCTCGCCACCGGAGACTTCAGGCGCATACACGAGTTCGGCGCGTCATGTTCGGCTGACGGCGTGCGGCTCACGGTGTTCAGCGGCCCTGGCGGCGTGGTGTTCGACTCTGCCGATAGGGCTGAACCCCAGCCGAAGGCCATCTACGCAGATCAGCCCTGCGGTGAGTTCAGGGTGCGGCTCGGGCTGCCGGTGGAACGCGTGCTCGCTCCATATCGCCGGGCACGCGTGGGCTTCGCGCTTGCAGCTCTCGTCGGCGGTGCGGGAGTCATGCTTATTGTGCTTTTCACCCTGCGCCAGCGGGCTCGCATGCGCGAACTGGCTCGTGAGCGCGATGCCCAGAGCCGGCTTGTCGAGGAGCTGAGGAAGGTGGAGGCGTTCAGGCGAGATTTCATAGCGGACGTATCCCACGAGATCAAGACGCCGCTCACCGGAATCATAGGGGCAGTCGATCTGCTCAACGCCGGGGAATGCGCGGAAGGCATGCGCGATCGGTTGCTGGGGATGGTGAAGACGGAATCCGAGCGACTGAACGCGCTGGCGCAGGGCATCCTTTCCCTTGCGAGGCTGGAGCGCGGAGATGCCGCAGCAGTGTCGCGTTCGTCCGTCGATGTGGCGGAGCTCGTGCGCGAAACCGCCGACCGCCTTGCGCCTCAGGCGATGGAGCGAGGTGTCGACATCTCCGTGGACGCGCCTGCGAGTTGCATGGTGCCATGCGATGCGCAGCTTGTCGAAAGCGCCGTGTCCAACCTTGCCGTGAACGCGCTGCGCCATTCCGGCTCGAAGGACGTGCGGCTTTCCGTCGTCGCCGATGGGGATCGGGTTCGCATATCGGTTGAGGATCACGGAATCGGGATCCCGCCGGAGCACCGTGAGCGCGTGTTCGAGCGGTTCCACCGCGTGGATGCATCGCGCAGCTCCGAGACGGGAGGTGCCGGGCTGGGGCTGGCAATCGTGCGGCGCATAGCGCGGCTCCACGGCGGGGATGTTGCGCTTGAGGGCGTGGAGCCTTCGGGCTGCCGGTTCGTGATCACGCTACCACTCGGCGCTGTGTGAGAGCAGCTCCAGCATGCCGCTGGTGCGGATGCGCTCCCGCGACGCCTGCTTCCTGTCGCCAAGTCTTTGCAGATAGCTGGAATAGCTGTTGCGGAACGCAATGACCGCCGAGACAACGTCCGGCACGTTAGGATATCTGCCTATGAGCCTGTCGGCGGTGTCGAGTGCGAGCTCCACGTCAGCACGGTCTATCGACTGCGGGTTCTTCTCCTTGCGCAGACGCCTGTCCATGGCCGCCACGAGCGCTCTGCTGTATTCCGATCTGTCCGGGTAGTCGGCCGAGAGGTGGCTCAGCAGCAGATAGGCGTTCTCGTTCGCGTTGGTGTGAGCGGAGAAATTGGAGAGACCGGGATATTCAGCCAGAAGCCGCGCGTAGAGGAAGCGGAAGTCCGGGTTCTCCGGGCTTGCCGCGCGCAGTCCTCCGGCGATCTCGAATGCACGCCTGCGGTCGGAGTGCCGGTGGTTTTGCCTGCCGAGCGTCTCCAGCGCCAGGGCGGCCTCGTATCTTTCCTCCATGTTGGTTGAGGAGGCGTAGCCGGATGCGACGTGCTGCGAGAGGGCCAGAGCCTCGTCATCGCGCTTTAGGCGGCGGAGCGTTTCGGCGAGCCTGTTCAGCGCGGCGGCGGATGGCTTGCGGGCGATGACACGCCTGAACGCCTGCTCCGCCAGTGCGTAGTCGCCTGACCTGAATGCGCACACGCCAAGCACGCCGTTCACCTCCGCCACCTTTTCGGGGGGAAGACCGCTGTCGCCAGCGAGACGCTCGTAGTACGGCAGAAGGGCCGAAAGTAGCTCCGCGCCGCGTCGCGAGGTGGCGGTGCGCTCCACATATCGGAATATGTCCCCCAGCGCGGCATCGGCGACGGCCGCGTTCCGGGCGGCGAGCCTAAGCGCGGCCGAGGTTCGCACGAACCCTGCCGCAAGCGCCGCCGCGAACGCAACTGCGCATAACGCCGCCGCTGCCGACAGAGCTGCGGTGGCAGGTCTGCGCCGGGCCCACAGCCTCAGCCGGTGCATCGGCGTAGCCCTGACAGCCGACACGCACCGATGGTCGAGCCAGCTGCGCATGTCATCGGCGAACGCCTCCATGTCGCGGTAGCGGTCGGTTGGGTCGAGGCGGGTGCTTTTTGCGACGATGGCAACAAGGTCTCCATCCACGCCTTCGAGCGGGGGTATGGCACCTTTGCGTATGCATTGCGCAATGGCCGAACCGGAACGACCGCCGAAAAGCGGCCTGCGCGCTATCAGTTCCCAGAGCGTTACGCCGAGTGCGTACTGGTCTGATGCCGGGAGACAGACGCCTTCGGAAAGGCGCTCCGGCGCCATGTAGCGAAGCGTGCCGTTCTGCGCATCATGTGCGGCCTCTGCGCTGGCGCGGGCAGTGGCGAGGCCGAAATCGGTCACGCGCAGTTCGCCGGCGGCGTCTATCATCAGGTTGGCCGGTTTCACGTCGCGGTGGATGATGCCGCACCGATGCGCATATGCGAGGGCCTGCGCCGCCTGCAGCACGGTGCGCACGGTTGCACGAAGGTCCTGGAATTTGAAGCGGTCTAGTCTCGTACCGTCGATGAGCTCCATCGCGTAGTAGCATATGTCGCCGCTCGTGCCTGCGCCGTATACCTTGACGATGTTTGGATGGTGGAGCTGGGCGACGATTCGCGATTCCTGCGAAAAGCGTTCGCGCCATGCGTTTGCGTCGTCGGAAGGTGGCCTGAGCACCTTCACGGCGACCTTGCGGTGCAGCGATGTCTGCATTGCCTCCCACACGGTGCCCATTCCGCCTCTGCCTATCACCTTGAGAAGGGTGAAGTCGCTGCCTGAGAGGTCTGGCGGATCTGCGTAAGGGGCAGAACCTTGCGAGGTGGAGCGGATGTCCCTGCCGTAGTCCTCCATCTCTGCGATCAATGGCAGAAGGTCGCGCAGTTCGTCCGCATGATCCCGGTGCGCTGCGGCGAACGCATCTGCCTCCGGCGATTCCCCTCGGCGAAGCGCGTCGATGAACTCCTCGACGAGGGCCTCTGTTGTGGCGCCGCCGCTCATGGCCCGAACTCCGAATAGCCGCCGAGCATCTCCTTGAGTCGCTTGATTGCGCGCACATAGCGCAGTGACGCCGCCTTTTCACTTATGCCGAGCAGCTTGGCGCACTCGCCGTTGCCGAGGGCTTCTTCGTGCCTGAGTTCGAGGATGGCGCGGTCGCTGTCCGGCATCTGCGCGAGCACATGGTGCAAAAGTGCATGGCGGTCCTGCCTGGTGATGCGCGAAAGAGGAGAGGTTGCGGTGTCGGCGATGGCGTATATGCCGCCGGGCGAAGTGGTGGCGCTGCCGGGATCGATCTCGCACGAGATGTCGCGCATAGCAGCGCCGAGATGCCGCCGCTCGATCTGCGCGAGAGTCTGGAGAAGGGCGGTGCGCAGGCGGAAGTAGAGCGGGAGGTCGGAGTTCTGCATGAACGGGCTTTCGTCGCGGCTCACGGCGGCCATGGTTTCCTGCACAACGTCGTCCGGCGATATGCGGCGCAGGAGGAGCGGGTTCATTCTCCGCTCCGCCAGTTTCTCCAGCCGCGTCCTGAACTTTAGGAACGCCTCTTCGACCAATCCGCTTTCCATGCCACCTATTATACCACAACGGGCGCGCTTTTTCGTGATGAATTATGGTATAATCCACAATCATGAACACGCTCAAGGCAAATCCATCCATGTTCGTAAGCACCGGCCTGCGTTTTGGCAACATCTACGGCATCAGTCCGGCCGTTGCCGCGCGGGGGCTTGCGTGAACCATGACGTGATATGCTTCTTCCGGTCTTCCGGGCGGCATGAGCCGCGCCGGGTGGAGGGCGTGTACTCCTTCGCGCGTGAGCGCGGATGGCATGTGCTTGTGATAGACGAGGTGCGGTGTGGACGGTCGATGCGCAAGCTGCTGGACTTCTGGAAGCCGCTCGGCTGCATATTCGAGGGCGTGGTGGATGCGGACGCGGTAAGGCCGGGCATGTTCGGGAGCCTGCCGGTGGTGTTTTGCGATGTTAGCCCGTCGATCCACGGCAAAAAGGCGTGGGAACGGCGCGCGGCGTTCGTCAAGCACGATTCAGCCGCCACCACGCGGCTTGCGGTAAGCGAGCTCAGGACGCATGGCTGGAGAGATCTCGCGTATGTCGGCTCCATCACGCCGACGTACTGGAGCGACGAGCGTAGCGTTTCGTTCCGCAACGAGACTGCCGATCTCGGAAGCGGTTCGCACATGTTCCTCTTCGACCCCGCAAGGCCGTTCCGGGATGCCGTGGACTTCCAGATGCGCCTCAGGCGATGGATAGAGGCGCTGCCGAAGCCGTGCGGCGTGCTGGCCGCGAACGACTTCATGGGCGAGCAGGTTCTTGTCGCATGCCGGAACCTCGATATAGGCATTCCTGACCAGATTGCGCTCGTCGGCATCGACAACGAGGAGATGCGCTGCGAGCATCTGAACCCCACTCTTGCCAGCGTGGAGCCGGATTTCCGCAAGGCCGGGCGGCTTGCCGCCGAACTGCTCGCCGCGCTGGCGGAGGGACGGGCCAAACCCGGTACGTACCGCATGTTCGGCCCTGCCCGCGCCGTGAGACGCCAGTCGATGGCCGTGACGCAGATGCCGAGCCGCGCCGTATCCGAGGCCATGGAGACGATCCGGCTCAATGCGTGCGGCGGCCTCAAGGCATCTGCGGTTCTGGCGGCGATAGGCGGATCGCGGAGTTCGGCGGAGCGTCTGTTCCGCAGGGTGACGGGGTGTTCCGTGCTGGAGAAGATCAACGAGCGCCGTTTCGAGGAGGTGCTGCATCTCCTGTCAAAGCCGGATGTGAAGATCGATTCCATCCCGGCCGCCTGCGGGTACCGCTCCAGTTCGTTCCTGCGGCGGCACTTCAAGGAGCGCACGGGGCTCTCCATGCAGGAATGGCGCGCGGCGCACGTTGGATAGCCGCCCGCCCGCAGAAAACCTGCGTGAGGCCCACGATGCGCTCCGCGCGAAGCTTCTGCCGCAGGTCTATTCCCTCGGCTTCCTTAATCCCGACGTGACGTATTTTGAATGAATTCCCCCCCCTCCGCCAAGGTGAAAGCCAACCAGCCGCTGGTTCAGGGTCATCCTTGCGGTGGTTGAGGTCGAACCACCGCAAGGATGAGGCCCAACCACCGCAAGGATGGCGAGGGGGGACCGGGAAGGCTGTTGCTGTTGTCCCGCTACGCGCGCGCGCGCGTGCGCGCGCACCTTTCGCGCACCTTTAATTAAGGCGGCGCAGGGCGTGAACGGCGGCTTTAGGCAGAGGCTTTTTAGACCAAAGGGGTGCTCTTTTTAGACCAAAGGGAAAATCATTTTAGACCATACGCCGAATCATTTTAGACCACAGGGAGAATCATTTTAGACCAGCACCAAGGTCGATGTGAGCCGGATGGGCGGAAGGTCACGCTACCTTCAGGGCAAAGGTCAGGTGACCTTCCGTCGCATTTGAGAACCGGCTTCTCGGCGCACGTTGGATGGTCGCCGCAAAAACGGCAGATGCTGTTCCGCAAAAGAGTCGGTGCGGCGCGTCAGAAATGCTATAATTCCGCGCATGAACGTAAACAAGATCAACCCATCGACTCTAAAGATCACCGATATGCGCTTCGCCGACATCGACGGCGCGCCGAAGCGCTGCACGCTCATGAAGCTCTACACCAACCAGGGGCTCGTGGGCTACGGCGAGGTGCGGGACGCCAGTTCGCGCACGTACGCGGCAATGCTCAAGAGCCGCATCCTCGGCGAGAACCCGTGCAACGTGGAAAGGATATTCCGCCGCATCAAGCAGTTCGGCGGCGATTCGCGCCAGGCGGGCGGCGTTTGCGCCGTGGAGCTTGCTTGCTGGGATCTCTGCGGCAAGGCGTGGGGCGTGCCTGTGTGGCAGATGCTCGGCGGCAAGTGGCGCGATGAGATCCGCTGCTACTGCGACACGGATTCCGAGGGCGGCGGGCGCGACATGGGCCAGGCCCTCAAGGCCCGGATGGCGATGGGCTTCACGTTCCTCAAGATGGACCTCGGCATCGAGCTTCTGATGGGCGTGAAGGATGCGCTCATCGCCCCGCTCGGCTACCTCGACTACATGAAGCGGATGAAGCACGTCGTCCGGACGCCACATGGCTCCATCGACCCGCGCGCCATGCGCGGCGAGGCGTACGACCTCTTCAACACGGCCCACGGCTTCACCGGCATACACATCACCGAGAAGGGGCTTGACTGCCTCGAAAAGTACATGGCGGACGTGCGGGAGGTCATCGGCTGGGAGGTGCCAATCGCCATCGACCATCTCGGACACATCCCTTACGAGGACTGCGTGCAGCTTCTGCGCCGCCTTGAGAAATACCACCTTTCGTGGGCAGAGGACGTTCTGCCTTGGCAGGATACCGGCGCGTGGCAGCGCCTCCATGCCGCTACGGCGACGCCGCTCGGCACCGGCGAGGACATCTACCTCAAGGAGAACTTCAGGCCGTTGCTTGAATCTGGCGCGCTGGCTGTGGTCCATCCCGATCTCCTGACGGCGGGCGGAATGCTTGAGACGAAGAAGGTTGGCGACATGGCGGAGGAGTTCGGCGTGCAGATGAACATCCACATGGCCGAATCCCCGATCGCCTGCATGGCGGCGGTACACGTGGCGGCTGCAACGCGCAACTTCATGGCGCTTGAGCTGCATTCCGTGGATGTGCCGTGGTGGGGCGACCTTGTGAAACCTGCGCTCTCGTACAAGGGCGGGTTCATCAAGGTGCCGGACGAGCCGGGCCTCGGCATCGGCGAACTGAACGAGAAGCTTATAAAGAAACAGGCATCAGGCGATTTCCCGCCGCCCTGGTCGCCTACAAAGGAGTGGGACAAGGAGTGGTCGAACGACAGGAGATGGTCATGAGAAAAGTGAAAATGCCGAAATGCGCCAAAACCCACCGTGCATTGGCCGGAGGGCTGGCGCTTGCCGCCGGGCTGGTATCCGCCATTGTTCAGGCGGCCGATTTCAAGATCGACCGCTCGGCGATGTCCGACGCCTACTGGCAAATCTGGAACGACGAGGCCCAGGCGAAGATCGACGCCGACATCGAGAAGTACCGCAAGGCCGATGCCTCCGTGGAGGTTTCCGCGCCAGATGGTGCGGAAGTGAAGGTCGAGCAGGTATCCAGCGCGTTCTTCTTCGGGGCGCACATCTTCAACTTCAACCAGCTCGGCAAGAAGGAGTGGAACGACCGCTACAAGGAGCTGTACGGCACGCTCTTCAACTCGGCGACCGTCGCGTTCTACTGGCGCACGCTGGAGCAGCGGCCGTACGCGCCGCGTTTCGAGGAGCGCTACGAGGACACCGAGAACTTCTGGAACAGCTGCCCGCAGCCGAAGGAGCAGGCGCATTGGCGGCGTCCTCCGCCGGATCCGGTGATCGACTTCCTGAAGACGCGGCGCTGCCGCATACACGGGCACCCGCTCGTGTGGGGTAACTTCGGCTGGCATCTGCCCACATGGCTATGGGACGATTTCTGCCCGGAGTCCGAAAAGCGTGCGCTTGAGGAGCGCACGGGCGTGACGCTTCCGGCGGCGAACTGGCGCATACCCGTCGGCACCAAGGACATGGCCGACAACGAGCGCGCCTGGGGCAGGGAGTGGCGCAAGATATTCAAGCAGCTATCCGAGGAGGAGATCGCCGCGCTCGTCCCGACGTATGTGGCGAACTGCGCGAAATTCTACGAGAAGCGCATCCGCGACATCGCGGAACGCTACGGCGACAGGGTGGACAGCTGGGACGTGGTGAATGAGAGCGCGACGGACTACCATGATTGGCAGGGTGAAAAGGCGGTGCGCGGCGTTCCATGCCAGAAGAGCAACTACGGGCTGATGCCCGGCGACTACACATACAAGGGGTTCAAGTGGGCGGAGAAGTACCTGCCGAAGACCGCATGGCTCAACCTCAACGACTACAACATGTCGCCGTGCTTCTTCAAGCAAGCCAAGGATCTTGAGGCGAACGGCTGCCGCGTGGACGTGGTCGGTTCGCAGATGCACCTGTTCAACCCTGCCGAAAGTGTGAACATCGCGCGTGGCGAGGGCCCCGCGCACCTGCGTCCGGAGGGCATTGCCGCAAGGTTCGAGCTGCTGTCGAAGGCCGGGAAGCCGATACACCTCTCCGAGATTACGATCACCGCGCCTGATATGTCCAAGAAGGGGCAGATGGTGCAGGCGATCATCACGCGCAACCTTTACCGCGCATGGTTCGCGGTGGAGAAGATGAACGGCATCACGTGGTGGAACGTGGTGGACGATTGCGGCGCGCCTGGCGAGCCTTCGATTTCCGGACTGTTCACGCGCGACATGCGCCCGAAAACCGCATACTTCGCGCTTGACGACCTGATCAACCGCGAATGGAAGACGCGTATCGTCGC
>CAMPAA010000066.1 GCA_946631345.1 uncultured Verrucomicrobiota bacterium | reverse complement strand
CCCGGAACGGATAAGCGCTGAAAGCATCTAAGCGCCAAGCCTCCCCCAAGACAAGTCTTCCCAGCAGCAATGCTCTGAAGTCAGGTCGTAGACCACGACCTCGATAGGCCGCAAGTGCAAGCGCAGCGATGCGTTGAGCCGAGCGGTACTAATCGGACGTGCGGCTTAGCTTTTGTTTCACTTCACCATGAGGCGAGACCATCGCGTCTCGTTGCGCTGCGGTTCCCTTTAGCTTTCCAGCTCTTTCCGGCTTTCCGGCCGGTGGCCACAGAGAGGCAGAAATACCGGTTCCCATTCCGAACACCGAAGTCAAGCGCCTCTTCGCCGAGGGTAGTGCGGGACCCGCCCGTGCGAGAGTAGGGCGCCGCCGGCCTTTTTCTTTTCCCCCCACGCCAGGGGGCGCGCGCCGCGCAATCGGACGCGCAAAATCACGATAGGGGGCGCCCGCATCAGCGGATGCCCCCTCGTTTTTTTGCCGCGAATGCGGCATTCACATTTGAATGTGCCGTCAGAACGGCATGAACACGATGCCGTAGATCGAGGCGGGTTTGCCGTCCGCGCTCTTCAGGACATGCTTGACTACGCTGTTGTAGTATGCGGTGTCGCCCGGTTCGAGGACGGTCGTTTCGTTTCCGTATGTGAGCGCAACCTTTCCGCTTATGCAGATTATCAGCTCCTCGCCCTCGTGCGAGGACTGCATGGGCTTCGCGTCGGGCGCAAACTCCACACGGAATGGATCCATGTGCCGGTCCGGCTTGCCGACAGCGAGCGAGTAGTACGAATATCCAGCTTCCGTCTTTCCGGCATGGGCAACCTTTACTGAATCCAGTTCACCTGCGCGGGTGATGATCGGATCTGGCTTGAACTGGTCGTCCATGAACGTGCCGAGTCGCTGGCCAAGGGCTCTGGAGAGCTTGGTGAGCACGCCGAGCGCCGGGAGCACCTCGCCCTTTTCGATTGAGTTGATCACATCTTCCGAGATGCCGCTCTTCTGCGACAAATCGTATATGCTCATGTCGAGGCGTTCGCGGTACATGCGAACGCGTTCACCGACTTTGGTTTCGTTGGCCATTGCCTTTATTACCTTCCTTTTGCGCGGAATGCCTATAAGCTCCGCAAAAACAGGCGCGAATTATACCGAATTTGCCGACGGCTTGCAACTGCCGGAGCGTTTGCGCCCATTTATGCTATAATATTGCGCATTGGAGGGGAGACACCATCGCGTCGACCGTCTCCATCAACAAACGAAAGGAAACGAAATGAAAGTTGTGAAGGACAAGGGCGTCGAAGGCAAGGTCATCGTATGCACAGGGGCGGCAGGTGTGCTGTGCTCCAGCATGACTGAGGATCTGCTGCGTCACGGCGCAAAGGTGGCGGTGCTTGATCTGCGCGGCGACGTGGCGAAGGAGTTCTGCGCCAAGCTCGCGAAGAAGGGGCTCAAGCAGACACTCGCAATCGAGGCGAACGTGCTGGACAAGGCGTCGCTGGAGGCTGCGTGCAAGGTCATTCTAAAGAAGTGGAAGCGCATCGACGTGCTGATCAACGGCGCCGGCGGCAACCATCCGAAGGGCACTACGCCAGCCGAGCAGATGACGAAGGGCACGAAGCTCGAGGATACGTTCTTCGGCCTTACGCCCGAGGGCTTCGAGTTCGTGAACAAGCTCAACCTCATCGGCACGATCCTGCCGTGCCAGGTGTTCTGCAAGGAGATGCTGAAGAAGGGCGGCGCGGTGCTGAACTTCTGCTCGATGGCGGCCTACCAGCCTCTCACCAAGGTTGCGGCCTACGGTGCGGCCAAGGCCGGAATCATGAACTTCACGCGCTTCCTCGCCACGCATCTCGCGCCGATGGGCATCCGCGTGAACGCGCTTGCGCCAGGCTTCTTCATCACCAACCAGAACCGCTTCCTGATGCTGGAGAAGGACGGCAAGACGCTCACGGCGCGCGGCAACAAGGTGATCGCCAAGACGCCGATGCGCAAGTTCGGCCAGCCAAGCGACCTTCATGGCGCGGCGCGCTTCCTCCTGTCGGACGAAGCATCGTTCATCACCGGCGTCACATTGCCGGTGGATGGTGGGTTCGTGTGCTATTCCGGCGTCTGACCGGCGAGAGGCGTGCAGTGCATTGCGCCTGCACGAGGACAGCACCATGCAAACGAGGCCGGGGCTCCTGACGGAGCCTCGGCTCGTTTCATGTGAGTTTCGATGCCGGTGCGGGCGGCGGCATCGGCGTGCAGCACGCGTCGGCAGACGTTTTATGGTATAATTACTCCTCAATTTAGGAGATCAAATGTTCTGTACTGTTTTGCTCGCTGCTTCGATTACGCTGCCAGTTGTTGAAGTGACGGAAGTCGCGGATTTCAAGACGCGCACCTACCCGGGGCGCGTGGTGCCTGTCGCGCAGGTGAACGTGGTGCCGCAGGTGTCAGGAGAGATACTTGAGGTCGGTTTCGAGAACGGGTCCGTGGTCAAGGAGGGGCAGGTTCTGTACCGTCTCGACTCTGTGAAGTACGAGGCTGCCGTGAAGAACGCAGAGGCCAAGGTGGCCGAATGCAAGGCCAATCTCTCCTACGCCGAGCTTTCCTACGCGCGCCACAAGAAGCTGCTCGAATCGCGTGCCGTGTCGCTGGATGCGGTGGACAACGCGCTCTCGCAGCGCGACTCGTCACGTGCGGCCTATGCTGCCGCGCAAGCCGAGCTGGTCTCCGCGCGGGACGATCTCAAGCACTGCCGCATAGTCGCCCCGATAAACGCGAAGATCGGCTCCACTGCGTTCACGAAGGGCAACTACGTTACCACCTCATCCGGCACACTGGTGACGCTCGTCCAGTACAGGCCGATCCGCGTGCGCTTCTCGATATCGAACCGGGAGTATCTGGAGATGTTCGGCGGCGCGACGAAGTCGCTGCGGGAGGATGGCGTCGTTGCGCTTATGCTGGCGGACGGGCGCGAGTACGACGAGCCTGGCGAGATCGAGTACACCGAGAACGCGTCCGACGAGCGCACCGACACGATGCAGGTGTATGCGCTGTTCAGGAACGAATCCTTCAACCTCAAGCCAGGCGGCACAGTCACCGTCACGCTTACGACGAAGAAGGGCGTGATGCGTCCCGCCATTCCGCCAACGGCGATATTGCAGGACGTGCAGGGGCCTTACGTGTGGGTGGTGGACAAGGACGGCCGCGCGTCACGCCGATCCATCGCGCGCGGCGACGTATCCGGCGACTGGCTGTTTGTCGAGAAGGGGCTGAAGAAGGGCGAGCGCATCGTGGGAGACGGGGCCCACAAGGTGCACAAGGGCATGACGATCGTTCCGGCGCCTGAGAGATAGGGGAAGCGATGAGGCGTTCGTTTTCGCAGATATTCATCGACCATCCTCGCATGGCATGGGTGGTGGCGATCATAATCACGCTCTGCGGGGGCTTCAGCCTGTCGCGCATGCCGGTTGCCGAGTACCCGAACATCACCCCCGTGACGATAACGGTCTCCACCACATACACCGGCGCGAGCGCGGCGGTGCTTAACGAGTCGGTGGGCATGGTGATCGAGGACCAGATAAACGGCGTGGAGGATATCTGGTACTACAAGTCCAACTGCAACGCCAAGGGGCTGTACAACTGCTACTGCATATTCCGTCCGGGCACCCCGTCCAACATCGCCCTGGTCAACGTGCAGAACGCCGTAAAGCGCGCGGAGCCGAAGCTGCCTGCGGAGGTCATCCAGAGCGGCATCACCGTGAAGAAGAGCCCGGAGGACCGCATGGTCATGTACATGTTCATGACGGACGGGCGCGAGATGGACCTGATGGATCTCTCCAACTTCGTGGAGAAGCAGGTGGCCGATGCGATAGCGCGCATGGACGGCGTGGCGCTCGTGGAGTCGGGCGGGCGCACGTACGCGATGCGCATATGGCTCGATCCCGTGCGCCTGGCGGGGCTCAACGTGTCCATCGCGGAGATCAAGAGCGCAATCGAGTCGCAGAACATCCAGGCCGCCGCAGGCACGGTCGGCGGCGAATACGCAAACAAGTACCTCTCGTTCAAGCTGAACGTCAAGGGCCGCCTCAAGACGAAGGAGGAGTTCGAGAACATCATCGTGCGCACGAATCCGGATACCGGTGCGCAGGTGCTGGTGAAGGACGTCGCGCGCGTAGAGCTCGGATGCAGGGGCTACACCGTGCGCTCCCGCTTCAACGAGAACCCCGCCGTGTGGCTGAGCGTGTACAAGTCGCCTGAGGCGAACGCCGTCGCAACGGCGAAGCGCGTCAAGGCCGAGGTCGACAAGTGGATAGCCCGCATGCCGGCGGGCGTGGTCGGCGTGCTGGCGGACGACACGACTGCGTTCACCCTCGTGTTCCTCAAGGAGACGTTCCGGACGCTCCTCGTAGCGCTTGTGCTGGTGGTGCTCATCACATACCTCTTCCTGCAGGACTGGCGCGCCACGCTCATCCCGTCGCTCGCCATACCCATCGCGCTCCTTGGCACGTTCACCTTCCTGTACCCTGCCGGCTGCACGCTCAACGTGCTCACCATGTTCGGCCTCATCCTCGTGATCGGGTCGCTCGTCGATGACGCGATCGTGGTTGTGGAGAACACGCAGTCGATCATGCTGCGCGAGGGGCTGTCCGCGAAGGAGGCGGCGTCGAAGTCGATGGGCCAGATCACGAGCGCGATCATCGCCACCACCCTTGTGACCCTCGCCTGCTACCTGCCTCTCACGTTCTATTCCGGGATGGTGGGCATGATGTACGTGCAGTTCGCGGTTACGATGTGCATCGCGCTGTGCCTCTCCACCGTGGTCGCGCTCGTGCTCTCGCCCGTCCTGTGCGCATATCTGCTCAAGCCGCCGAGCGGCGGTCGGCGCATCCTGTTCCTTCCGTTCAACTGGTCCCTCGACTTCTCCCGTCGCGCATATCTCGGCGTGGTGCGGCTGCTTGTGCGCCAGGGGATTCTCACCATGCTGCTCTTCGGCGGCGTGCTGGCGGCGCTGTGGTTCTTCACCGGCCGTGTGCCAACGGCCTTTCTCCCGCGCGAGGACCGGGGCTACATCCAGGTGCGCTGCCGCCTGCCGGAGGGGCAGACGCTCGACCGCACGATAGCCGTCGTGGACGAGTTCCACGAGCGCGTGAAGGAGATTCCAGGCGTGCAGTCGATATCCTCCACCTGCGGCAAATCTGCGCTGTGGGGCTCCGGCGAAAACCTGGCGGACATTCTGGTGCGCCTCGAGCACTGGGATCTGCGCAAGGACAGCGAGAAGCACATCGACCGCATCATGGAGAAGGTCAAGGCCGCTACCGAAGACCTCTACGCGGGGCAGTTCGTCTTTCTCCAGCCGGCGGCGATCCGCGGCCTCGGCGGGTCGAGCGGCGTGGGCTTCAACCTCTGCGCGCTCGCCGGGCAGTCCACCGAGGAGATGCTTGAGGCGGCGGACGGCATGGTGGCGGCGCTTTCCACCAACGCGCTCGTGAAGTCTGCCGTGCACGGCTTTACGGCCTCGACGCCTCAGCTTGAGCTGAAGCTCGACCGCCGCAAGGCGGAGACGTTCGGGCTTACGCCGAAACTGGTGTTCCAGACGCTGCAGAACAAGCTCGCCTCGTACTACGTGAACGACTTCAACCTCAAGGGCGGCGTTTACGAGGTCAAGCTCCAGAACGATCCTGACCGCCGAGGCTCGGTCAACGACGTGCTCGACATACGCATCCCCTCGCCGAACGGCGATGCCGTGCCGCTTTCCTCCATCGGCGAAGTGGTGTATACGGTGGGTTCGCGCGAGACGATGAGCTACAACAAGATGCTGGCGGCATGGTGCGACGTTACGCCCAAGCCAGGCGTGCCGTCCTCCAGGATCATGGAGCTTGTGGAGCGCACGCCCCTGCCTAAGGACTTCGCGATCGAGTGGGGCCCGGTCGCCCTCCAGGAGAAGGAGAACGAAGGCAAGCTCTTCTGGCTGATGGCGGCGGCGATGCTGTTCGCCTACCTGTTCCTCGTGGCGCAGTACGAGTCGTGGAGCATCCCCGTGAGCGTGATGCTGTCGGTGCTGTGCGCGCTCACCGGCGCGTTCCTCGGTCTGTGGATCACCGGCACGGCGCTCTCCATCTACGCGCAGCTCGGATGCGTGATGCTCATCGGACTTTCGGCGAAAAACGCAATCCTGATGGTCGAGTTCTCGCGGCAGGAGCGCATGGCGGGCAGAAGCGTGTACGAGGCCGCCGTCAACGGCGCCAACCTCCGCTACAGGGCCGTGATGATGACGGCGTGGAGCTTCATATTCGGCGTGCTGCCGCTCGTCTTCGCGGACGGCGCCGGCGCCGCCGCCATGCGCGCGATCGGCATCTGCACCTGCTCGGGCATGCTTGCGGCAACGCTTGTGGGAATAATCTTCGTCCCTGCGCTGTACGCCGTGTTCCAGCGCATGCGCGAATTCGTGAGGGGCGGCAAGTAGCCGTGCAGCCCCGACGCCGGCAATAGCTGTGTTTTGCAGCTGCCGCAGGTCCATTCTCTCGGCTTCCTCAATCCCGACGTGACGTATTTTGAATGATGGCGTGTGGCGTCGCTGCGCCAGGCGCACCCCCTCTGGACGCAATGCGCCAACCACCCGGGTGGTTAAGGTCAAACCACCCGGGTAGTTAGGGGTCAACCACCCGGGTGCTTAAGGTCGAACCACCCGGGTGGTTAGGGGTCAACCACCCGGGTAGTTAAGGGTCAGCCACCCGGGTAGTTAAGGTCAAACCACCCGGGTGGTTAAGGGTCAACCACCCGGGTGGTTGGCGAGGGGGTCTGGGGGAGGCTGTCGCTTTTGTCCCGCTACGCGCGCGCGCGCGTGCGCGCGCACCTTATATATATGGCCGGGAGGGGGCGTGAATTGCAGTTGAACCTTTTGCCGCCGATGCGGTATAATATATAATAGAGATGGACATAGTTCAGGATATACTGGCCAACCGCGAAGAGGGGGCAAAACGCCTCGAAAGCGAGTACAAGGCGCAGCTTTATGCCGTTGCGCTTCGGCTCGGTGCCGATCCAACCGAGGCGGAGGCGCTTGTCTACCGCACGATCGACGAGGCCGTGCGCAGCATTGACGGCTACACCGAGCAGTCTGCGTTCTTCGCGTGGCTCTGCAAGATTCTGATCAACTGCCACAGCAAGTCTGTGCGGAGGAAGTCCAACGAGCGCATACACTATGTTGAGGCGCTGCCGGAATCCTCCGAGGCGCGCGAGGATGCCGGGATGGACCGTATCGTCCAGTCCGTTGACGCCGAAATCTTGCGGGATGCCATCGAGGCACTGCCCGAGGATATGCGTGAAGCAATGATCCTGCGCTATTTCATGGATGTTCCGCTTGCGAAGATGGCGCAGATTCTCACGGTTCCCATCGGGACGGTGAAGAGTCGGCTTCACTATGCGCGTATCGCCCTCGCAAGCCGGCTGGGAGCGAAGATACGGAAGTCGGCCGTTGCGCTGGTCGCGATGGCCATAGCCCTGTCGGCGCTGGTGGCGTCCGTCTCATGGCCGGCGGACAGCTGCGCGGAGGGCGGGGCGGCGGAAGGGGGCGGACGCACCTCGGCGAGTTCCTCCCGCACGACCGGTCTCGGCCTGAGGCGGCTGCTCAACAGGATGGCCTTCAATCTGGGAAGGGCGTTCTCGCCGGAGGTGGCGTCAGCATCGGCCACCGATCCGTATCTTGAGTCGGACGGGCGGCAGTCGGTAGTGCTCGACTACCGCGTGAACAGGCGCACGAAGCTGAAGCTCGACTTCCAGCTGGTCACCACGAACTTCATCGGGCGGAAGATCATGGGGGCGTTCTCGGCCGATGCGAACGCTCACCGCGCGAGCCTCTGGCACAACGGCGGAGGAAACATCGAGTTCAACGTGTCCGGCACATGGCAGTCGACAGGGATAGCCGGGGATACGATGCGCCACACGGCCACGATAGACATTCCGAACAGGATGCTGACGTACGATGTGTGGTCGCAGGGCTTCAGCGCCGACATACCGGACTGGCGGGACGGCGAATCGTACCCGCTCGGCCTGTTCGCCGAAAACATGGCGTCTGTGCCCACTAACATCCAGATGAGGGCGTTTGTGCGCATCTACAGGCTTGAGATATACGAGGATGGCCGCCTGGTGCGCAGCTACAGTCCGGTCATCAAAGGCGGCAAGGAGGGCCTGATGGATTCGGTGACTGGGCGTTTCGCATGTTCCCAGAAGCCCCTCTGCACCGGAGGCGACATAGTGCGCATGGCGGATGACGTGCATCTGCTCTCTGACAGGTCGCAGCTCATTTCGCTCGACTACGCCATCAACGCCAATACGCGGCTGGAGGTGGACTACGCCCTTGTGGACTGGACGCGCGGCGGCTCCACGCTGTTCGGCACGGCGAACAACGATGCGAACGGCTCATTCCGCTGCATGTACTGGGTGTCGGGCGGTGGCAACATGCAGTTCAACGTGAACGGCGCATGGATAGAGGGCTTCACCGGCGCCGGCACCGGGCGGCACTGCGCGGCGGTGGATTTCCCGAAGATGCGCGTGGAGTACATGACCGGCGAAACGGTGTCGTTCGCAAGGCCGATCCCCGCCGCAAACGCATTCACGGTGGCGCGCAAGCCATTGCCGTTAATGGTTTTCGGGGAGAACTGGGGCGATCCGTCGTGCCTGCAGAACAACAGCGGGCGCACGGTCGCGATGAAGCTGTACGGCATACGTGCGTACGAGAACGGCGTGCTGGTGCGCGACTACCGCCCCGTCATGTTCGGAGGAGCGCCGTGTCTGCGGGACAGGGCTACTGGCGCGCTGTGCGGCGATCCGCGCGCGAACGCCCCCATGCTGGCAATGGGCGGGCTTGTGGCCTATCCCGACATCTTCGACATCATGGTGGCAAGTCTGCCTGAAACGCAAAAGGAGAGCAACGATGAAGCACACAACCTGTAGGAAACACGTGACGGCGGCGCTGGCCGTATCCTTGTCGGCGGCGTCCTTCGCCGGGATCAGGTACTGGGACAATCCGGCGTTCAAGGCGTTCGACGTGGGCGACTACGTGCAGGACGGCCTTGTCGTCAACTACGACGGCATCCGCAACGCAGGGCCTAACGCCGACCACGATCCGAACGCAATGATATGGGTAAACTCCGCCAATCCCGGCACCTACGACATGACTCGGTACAGCACCAACGGCACGGCGGTGATTACGGCACCGGGTAATGCGAATGCGACGGCGGCGTGGAACAACGATGCGGCGAATGGCTCGTGGACGGACAAGGGTTTCGTGTTTGACAAGGGTGCGGCGTTTTACGAATCCGCCCCGTTTGCGATTCCGAAGACCTATACGATCCAGTCGCTTGTGGAAGCCACGCCGGGCAACCAGAACGGCATCGGCTACATCATGTGCGACTACGATGCCAGCCACTGGTCATATTGCTCGTTCGGCATCCGCAGCAGCCAATTCAACTATGGAGGCGGCAACGTCACCCACACGATGTATCTCGTCTCCGGCTCGATCAACAAGCGCCCTGCGATCCGCGGCGCCTCGGGCGCGCCGTTCACTTACGCGACAGCAATCAACAACGTAAATGATGGCGTTACGTTCGCCGGGACGAAGGCACCTTGGGATGCCGCCTACACCGACACCTCCTACGGCCACGCCTATGATGCCAGCAAGCAAGGTGCGGCCTGGACGTATGACAAAGGCATCTGCCTTGGCGGCCATTATCCGCGCACCGACGAAATGCTCAAGGGCACGCTCAAGAACTTCCGCTTCTACAACCGCTGCCTTTCGGACGCTGAGGTCTTGTGGAACCGCGTGGTCGACGATGCGCGCTATTTCGGCGCTGTCCGCGAAATCTCCGTGATACCGGTCACGAACGTAGTCGAGGCAAGCACCATTCCCGGCGTTCGCGACTATCATTACGCCATAGATTCCGAAGGCCATACCTTCACCGCGCAGACCTCTCGTGCCGTCTCTGGCAAGCGCTATGTGTGCAACGGCTACACGCTCGAAACGTGGAACGGCTCCGCCTGGGGCTCACCAGTCTCGCACGACGGCGAGTTCGCCTACGCCGCGACCGATCCCGCCGCGCTCGTCCGCGTCACATGGCAGTACGCCGAGGCGTCCGGCGAAGGCAGGCTCAAGGTGTACGGCGTGGGCGACTACGTCCAGAACGGCCTCGTGTGGAACTACGACGGCATCTGCAACCAGGGAGCGAACGCCCCGCACGACCCGAACGCCGTCACGTGGGTGAACCTCGGTTCCGGCGGCTCGGCCAACGATCTCTATCTGCAGCGCCGCAACACGACAGGCGGCGCTTTCGAAACGGTGAGCGAGCTCGAAACGTCCTCCGGCCGCAACGCGGGCCCCGGCGCATGGACCGCCGACGGCTTCGCGTTCGAAGGCGAGAGCCGCTTCCGCTCCGATTCGGCCATCAGCGCCGGAACGGACTACACGCTACAGACGCTCGTGGACGCCAGGACGGACGACCAGATTTTCGATCCTCCATATCTCCTTTCGGCATCCTGGAACAACTTCGCATTAGCCTTCCGCAAGGAGGGGACTTCGCCGAAGGCGCACTCGTTCTACTGGAACCATCAGGGCGCCACGTACCGTACCTGCATCTACAACGATTCGCACGAATACGGCTACGCGACGGCGATCATGAACGGAACGGCAAAGACGGCCGCGTTCTTCGCCGGTACGGAGGCGCCTACTTCGGGAGGCGTGGCGGACGGTTTCCACCAGTATGACTCGCTGACCGCATTCTCCGGCACGGGCTACAACGTCGGCGGCTATGGTTCCACAGATGGACAGTTCATTGGCACGCTGAAGTTCCTGCGCTTCTACAACCGGTCGCTCACCGATGCGGAGGTCGCCCGCAACCGCCGCGTGGACAACTACCGCTACTTCGGCATCTATGAGCCGGAGACGACCAACGTCGTCGTTCAGTCCACCTACTCCTACCTTCAGGGCAACGAGAAGGCCGGTGCATACGAGGTCGAAGGCTCCTACACCTTCACCGCGCCGGAGTACGTGACCGCACCGAACGGCATCAAATACAAGTGCGACGGATACACCGTCGAGACGCAGGACGGTATCGGCTGGGCGGCGCTTACATCCGGCGATGACAACGCCTACCGTTACGAGACCACCGCCGGCACCGTCCGCCTCACCTGGAAGTGGAAGGCGACGAGCGGCCTCCGCACCGCCGACGACTACTCGCTGGACGACCTTTCGCCCGCCGGCCTCGCGCTCCACTACGACGGCCTGCTCAACCAGGGCGTCGGCGTCGCGCGCTCCACGACTTCGACGAAGTGGGTCAACCTGGGCTCCCGCCCGGGCATGGATCTCACCCGCGCCACGTCGGGAAGCGACACGTCGAAACACGGCCACTGGGGTGACGACGGCTATGTGTTCACCGGCAATGCGCAGTTCGGCAGCCCAGCTGGACAGCCGTGGGCGACAACCTTCTCCGCGCAGGTGCTTGCCGACGCGAAATACGCGGACAACACCCACCAGAGCGGCAATTATATCGCTGCGACGACATGGTCCATGTTCGGTATGCAGATTGACGGTTCCCGCAAAGTCGGGCGTTTTACTGCACAGGGAACGGACGACTACACCAAGCGTCCAAACTATCCGACGGCGACAGGCATCGACTACATGACGGCCATCCACGACGCCGCGACGCAGACCGCCGTCGTATTCCCCGGCACGAAAGCGCCGACAGGCGGCAGCGTGACAGACGGCTATATGCACTTCGACACGTTCAACGGAATCGAGAACAACCAGTTCCGCCTCGGCGGATGGGGCGGCGGGCCAGGCGGCACCCAGAACCTTGTCGGCACGATCTACACGTTCCGCTACTATGATCGCGTGCTGACCGAAGAGGAGATTGTGCGAAACCGCAATGTCGATTCGGCGCGCTACTTCGGCGAACTGGGCGTCACCAACGTGCTGGTCGTTGCGGGCGGCGGCACGCAGGCGGAGACGGGCGCGTACAAGGTGGAGGGCGAATGGACGTTCACGGCCGATACGGTGGAAGGGCCGCGCGGCATCGTCGAGAGCGTTGTGCGCTACACGACCGAGGAGCTTGTGGGCGGCAAGTGGAGCAACAAGAGGGAATTTGGCGGAACCGCATACAAATATACCGTTGGCGAGTCGCCGGCGACGGTGCGCCTCACGTGGAAGGCGGCCCCCATCGGCACGGTGTGCACCTTCCGGTGACATGCTTCGCATTGGCCTTGCTGTGCTATAATACGCGGCAATGGAAACGATATCACGAAGGATGTTTCTGTCGGGGATTGCGGCGGCGGCGGGATGCCGCGCCGCAAATGGCGTTGCTGGCGAAGCGGATGCGCTTTTGCCGCCCAGCACCGACCCAAACCTGTCGGTGCTGATTTCTGACATCCATGTGCCGCTGCCATGGTGCGAACAGAAATACCGCACCGGTCGGGAGTATCCCTGGATTGTCGGAACCATCCGGCGTTTCGTGGGTGAGATTCTCGCCCTGCGCCCGCGTCCGGCGTATGTGTTCGGCTTCGGCGACGTGTCGATCGCCTTCTCCGAGGAGCGTGAATACGAGATCGCGGCCGAGCTCCTTAGGCCGCTGGAGGAGGGGGGCATCAAGATAGTGATGACCGTCGGCAACCACGACCTGCGCGAGCCATTCCTGAAGCATCTCGGAAGATGGGTGGGGCAAACGCCTGTGCCGGGGCGCGTCGCATCCTTGACCAGCCTGCCGCACTTTGACCTCATCATGCTTGATTCGCTCACTGAGCCCAAGCCGCAGGATCGCGGCAAATATCCGGCGTTGACGGGGTGCGGGCTGGGTGATGCGCAGAGGAAGTGGCTGGAGGAGACGCTGGCGGCGGCGAAACGCCCCACGCTCGTGGGGGCGCACCATTCGGCCGGACAGCTCGGCATCGTCAAGACGGTCGTCAGGGCGCCAAGCGTCTTCGGCTATCTGCATGGGCACCACCACAAGTGGGACCAGAACTATCTCTTCAGCGGCTATGGACGCCGGACGGTCGTGCGTTCGCAGGGGCTGCCGTCCTTCGGCATCGACCGCGACGTGGGCTACGCGCTGCTGCGCTCCTTCCCGGACCGCGCCGAGCTGGAATACGTGGCCCGCGACTACTATTTCCCGGAAAAGGTTCCGGCGGCGGAGCGGCCTCCGCTCTGGGACGATATCGTGCGCGACAACACGGGACGCCGCGTTGCATTCCCGTTCAAGAAGTGAATGAATGCAAAGCTGGAAATGCGAGGACTTTAGCGCCGCGCGCGAGCAACGGCGCAGGGGCGGCTATACCTGCATGAAGGGGCCGCCGGCGTCGAGCGGGGACGGGGTTGAGTCTTCCGGCACCGGCGAACGGTAGTCGGCGATGATACGCCGCCAAGCGTCGGCCGTATCCGCGAAATGTTCGAGCATGTTGAATGCCATTTCCGGGTCGAGCCGCTCCAGCCAGTTGTACTTCTGCACGACGAGACGGCCCGAAGACGGGTCGAGGGCGAGCGTGGAGCCGCCGGTTCCCTGATAGAGGAAGTTCGCTTTCATGGCTGACGCCAGCAGCTCGTCTCTCCCTTCGTCCGGCAGTTCGCCGATTTCGGCGCGGAGGAGCAGAAACTCCCCTGCGTCCTGAAGGACGACGACGGCGCCGTCGATTTCGACAGCCGCCGCGCCGCCCGCATTCTCTATCTCCATGCCGAGCCTCGCGCCCAGCGTCTCGATGAATCCACTAAACGTCATTATTCAACTCTTTGCGGTTTTCTTGCCTTTGCACCTTTCGGGCGCCGTTGCTTTTCGCTTTCGCCCCGTTTACACGCGTGATGCGCGAAAGGTTACACCTGCATGAAACCGTTCCCTGTGAACGCAGGCGGGGCATCCTCTTTGATTTCGCTGGCGGCGTCGGCAGCGGTGCGATAGTCGGCTACGATCTTCGCCCACGTCTCCGTCGTGTTTATGAAGCGCTCTAACTCTCTGTAGAGCGTCTCGCCGTCGAGCGTAACGAGCGGCAGTGCGCGGCACAGTGCGATTCGGTCGGAATCGGGATTGAGCGAGATTGTCGCCCCACCCGTCCCGCCAAAGAGGTGGTTCGCCCCGAGGAGCGTCTTGTAAAGCCCTTCGAGTTTCTCCGGCGGCGGTTCGCCTAGGTCGCCCATCAGCGCGATCGCGTCGAGCTCAACGACGTGGTTGATGGATATTGCGAGGCCGTCCGCCTCAAAGGAACAGGTATCGCTGGCATCGAGCTCTATGCCGAGACGCCTGCCAAGTTCTGTTAAGAGTTCTTTTGCTTCCATTGTTCGTCTTTCCCGAAGTTGACACAATTCTGCTGTTCAAGGGTATGCCAACCCTCAAAAAGAATGCGTATTTTACCATATTTCCCCGAACATGTGTGCAGTTCCGTGCGTCTGCATTTCATGGCGTATCTTTCCAAGATTTCTGGAGCTTACCCATTTTTTGAGGGCGGGATTATGTCGCACCCCTGCAA
>CAMPAA010000065.1 GCA_946631345.1 uncultured Verrucomicrobiota bacterium | reverse complement strand
CCGCACATCAGGACGGATTCGCGATAATGGCGTAACAATTGACTAAGTGCCGCAGGCGCGGGGATGAAGGTCGTGGAGGCTGCGCTGCCGGAGAATGTGTCGGTTGCGATATCCGGCACGAAGTGGACCGTAGCCAAGGCACTTTCGCTCAAGTACCAGAAGGTGAAGGAGGATGGCGTTGGCACTGGCGAGGCGCGGTGCAAGAAGCCCGCCGCCGGACCGTGGTCCGTGACGGTTGAATAGCCGAGTGGTGGTAGAGGAGATTTGTTGTGGCCCTCCGATATTTAGGTGCGGTTTATGGTACAATACGCGACGCTAAAAAGAGAAGTGCCATGCCCATGAAGAAGACCATCCTGCTTGTGCTGCCGTTCGTGTCCGCCGCCGTGTGCGCGGCCGTGAACCCCAGCGAGATATCGGTAAAGCTTGTGCCGGACCGCCGCGAGTACATCGAGGGCGAACGCGTCCGCGCGGTCGTAGACATAGCCAACTCCAGCGCCGACTCCATCGACGTGGGCAAGCCCGGCTCTGCGGACATCTTCCGCCTCGAGCTTTTCCGCGCGCGTGACATGGCCGCGCGGGAGCGGGTGGGGAAGAAGCCGTTCGTTGCGCCGTTCCTCCTACATTCCTCCGAGGGGCAGAAGCTTGAGACGTTCCTCGGCGACCACTTCGCGCTCAGGGACCCTGTGCGCTACCTGGCGCGCGGAGTGCTTGTGCACGATGGGGCGCGATTCGAGTCGTCGCTCGTCAGCTTCGACATCGTTCCGGGGATGCGCGTGGGCGGAGCCATGCAGATGTTCTCCAACGAGCCTGGGCTGAAGCGCGTGTTCGAGCTGGTGTACTGGACGCGCGGACAGCGCGAGCATCTTTTCCTCAAGGCGAAGGACGAGGGCGGCAGGGTGTGGCGCACGACGGATCTCGGCGTGCTGTTGCGTATCACCGAACCGAAGATATCCGTCATGCCGAACGGCGAAGTGGTGGTGCTGCACCGCGCCTCGCAGGACCAGTTCATGCGCAGCGTGTTCTGGAGCCTGCCGGACGTGCTCGATTTCCGCAAGCAGGAGCCGATGGTCGATCCCGACATCGCCGGCTCAAAGCGGATGCGTGACCTTTACATGGAGTCCGGCGGGGTGACGCCTGTCAAGAAGGCCTGGTGGAAGTTCTGGTAAGGGCCTGATGCAGATGAAGAAGGGGGATGGATCGAAATCCATCCCCCTCTCTCTTTCAGGCTGCGCCGCAGTCCGGCGCGCGCCGTCAGCACACGCCCTGCGCGACCATCGCGTCTGCGACCTTTACGAAGCCGGCGATGTTTGCGCCGACCACGTAGTTGCCTTTCTTGCCGTACTTCGCGGCGGCGGCGTAGGCGTTGTCGTGGATCGCCTTCATGATGCCCTTGAGCTTGGCGTCCACCTCTTCGCTCGTCCAGGAGAGGCGCTCGGAGTTCTGGCTCATCTCGAGGCCGGACGTAGCCACGCCGCCGGCGTTCGACGCCTTGCCGGGCGAGAAGAGCACCTTTGCATCGAGGAACGTCTCGACAGCATCGGGTGTGGAGGGCATGTTCGCGCCCTCGCCCACGAGCTTCACGCCGTGCTTGACGAGGTAGGCGGCGTCCTTGCCGTTCAGCTCGTTCTGGCGCGAGCATGGGAACGCGCAGTCAAGCTTGTCCGCGATCTGCCACGGATTCGCCCCCTTGAAGAACTTGCCGGCCTTGGCGAGCTCGGAGAGTTCGCCGCGCTTGACGGTCTTGAGGTTCATCACATCGGAGATGAGCTTCTCGGTGTAGCCGTCCTTCACGAACAGCGTGCCGGAGCGGTCGGAGAGGGTCACGACCTTCGCTCCGAGGCGCACGAGCTTCTGCGCGGCGAACGACGCCACGTTGCCGGAGCCGGAGATCGCGCAGACCTTGCCTTCGAGCGTCTCGCCCTTGACGGCAAGCATGTTCTCTGCGAAATACACATCGCCGTAGCCGGTCGCCTCCGGGCGGATCAGCGAGCCGCCGAACGCGAGGCCCTTGCCGGTGAGAACGCCCGACCACTCGTTCGCGATGCGCTTGTACTGCCCGAAGAGGTAGCCGATCTCGCGGCCGCCCACGTTCATGTCGCCGGCGGGAACGTCGGTGTCGGGGCCGATGTGGCGGAACAGCTCCGTCATGAAGCTCTGGCAGAAGCGCATGACCTCGTTGTCGCTGCAGCGCTTGCCGGGCGTATGCGGGCTCTGCTTCGGGTTGAAGTCGGAGCCGCCCTTGCCGCCGCCCATCGGGAGGGTGGTGAGCGAGTTCTTGAACACCTGCTCGAAGCCGAGGAACTTCAGCACGGAAAGGTTCACCGTGGGGTCGAAGCGCAGACCGCCCTTGTACGGGCCGATCGCGGAGTTGTACTGCACCCGGTAGCCGCGGTTCACGCGCACGATCCCCTTGTCGTCGATCCACGGCACGCGGAACATGATCACGCGCTCCGGCTCGACCATGCGCTCGAGGATGGCGGCGGCTTCATACTGCGGGTTTGCCTTCAGCACCGGATCGAGCGTCTGGAGGACCTCTTCTACTGCCTGGATGAACTCAGGCTCATTGGCGTTCTTGGCCTTTACGTCGGCCAGAACCTTCTGCACATACTTGCTCATTGTTTCTTCCTTCTTTTTTGGGAGTGCATTTCTCCTTACCAAAATATAAGCAACTCCCATGCCAAGAAGACCATCCATGAATCAAAACGGGCAAAACCGCAAAATATGCAGTATATCTCAGCATGATTGCCGATGAATAGGCACGTGCGGCATGGCTGCCTTGGTATGCCGGTAAATTATATGTTTACATTAAATGTATGACAGCCGTCATTTCGTTTTACATTTCCTGTCGTATGTTATTCGGTACCGGAGACAAATGCCTCCTCCTCCAGACTCAATGCGCCACCCATCCAAGTGGTTGATTGCTTCCATCCCAAGGGGCTTGACCTGTGCGCTGGAGGAGGATGGTAAAACTCTGCGTTTGCGTCTGCGCGGAATGTGCATAAGTGGTTCGCGGAGATGGGCGTTGCCATGCAGGGGGTGTTTTATGGTATAATTGCGGGCGTTGCGGGTGGACCGCACGGAGCAATGATTCGCATAGCATACATAGGGAACATGAGCCTGAGCTACGATCTTTCCACTGCCGTTGATGCCGTGAAGGAGGATGAAGGGCTGTCGCTCGACCTCGCCGGGGCCGGGCCGGACGAGGCTGCGCTCAGGCTGCGGGCAGAGGGTTGCGGGCGCATCAGGTTCCACGGATATCTCGACGACGAGGCTTTGCGCGCGCTGCTGGCGCAGGCGGATGTGGGGCTGGTGCCGATGTTCGACGATTCGTGCGTAGGCGTGCCGTACAAGCTGGCGGACTATGCGGCAGCCGGACTGCCCGTGGCGAGTTCGCTCCACGGCGAGACGGAGGAGCTTCTGTCGCACCACAGGGCCGGCGTGACCTATCCGGCACGGGACGTGGTAGCGCTCAGAAGGGCCGTGCGTTCCTCAGCTGGCATGAAGGATGGCGCGGCCTCGCTCGCTCAGGCGTTCGACGCGCGAAAACTTTATGAATGTTATGTGGCGTTCGCGGCGGCGTTATGATATAATGCGCACGTTTTCAAACCAAAAGGAAATTAGCATGAAGAGAATCCTCGTTTGCGTATCCGCTTTCTATGTGGCGTTGGCTGCGTCGGCCGATGTCATCGTGATGAAGTCGGGCGCCAAGTTCATCGGTACTGTCAAGCACATAGAAGGGGGTACGATAGACTTCGCCTCCGAAGACGTCGGCGACATAAAGATCAAGCAGGACAACGTGGTGAGCATGACCACCGACGAAGCGAAGCCTGTCGAGTTCAACGACAAGCGCGTCGAGACGGGCGTGGTAGCCCGCGGAGCTGACGGCTTCACGCTCGACGGCAAGCCGCTGAACATGGGCGAGGTCAAGAGCGTCGTTCCCACGCCGGAGACGTGGCACGGCAGCGTGAACCTTTCGGCGAGCGCCGCGCGCGGGAACACCGTTTCCGAGTCGGTGTCGCTGTTTGCCGACATTGCGCGCCGCTGGGAGAAGGATAGGCTGACCGGCTCCGCCGCGTACAACTTCGCGCAGTCCGGAGACAGCAAGGAGGACAAGCAGAAAACCTCCAACCGCTTCGAGATTCAGGCGCAGGAGGACCACTTCTGGACGTCGATGTTCTACTCCTACATTAACGGCAAGTACGAGTACGACCGCATCATGAACCTCGAATACCGCTACCGCGTGGGTGCCGGTCTCGGCATCCAGTGGCTCGAGGGGCGTGCGTTCGAGAACCTCGGCAAGTGGAGCTTCAGCCAGGAAGTCGGCCTTGCGTGGGTGAAGGAGCGCTACGAATCCTCGCTTGACGACGATTACGCGGCGTTCCGCTATGCGCACCACCTCGCGTGGGATCCCAACTGGATCGAAGGCTTCAACTTCACCCACAACTTCGAGTACGTCCCGGAGCTTTCCGACTGGGCCGACAACTACCTCATCGACAGCGACGTCGGCTTCACCTATGCGTTCAGGGCCAACTGGCAGCTCATCGGCAAGATCGAGTGGGACTACAAGAGCCAGGTCGGTTCGGGCACGAAGCACTCCGACCTTCGCTACATGCTTGGCGTTGGCTACAAGTGGTAAACTGGGTGCCGCCCATCCGGCAAGCGGCGGAGAACGGTCATGAAAGTAGCGATTTGCTATCCGCCGCTGCCGAGCGACAAGGGCGTGCCGCTCCTTTCGCAGAACCGCCAGTTCCAGTGGTTCTCCCGGCCCACCTACATCTTTCCGGTGGTGCCGGGAACAGCCGCGACGATGCTGAAAGCCGCAGGACACGACGTCCTGTGGCTTGATGGCATAGCGGAGGAGCTTTCGCCGGACGAGTTCGACCGGCGTCTCGGCGAGTTCGCGCCGGACTACGTGGTGGTCGAGACGAAGACTCCGGTCGTCAAGCGCCACTGGAAATGGATCGCCGCCCAGAAGGCGGCTGGATCGTCAGCCAAGTACGTTCTCGTGGGCGACCATGTGACGGCGATGCCTGACGAGTCGATGGAGAAGTGTCCCGTAGACATGATTCTGACCGGCGGAGACTGGGACTTTCTCCTGATGAACGTCCTTGATGCGGGCGGCGATGTTTCGCGCTACGAGCCTGGCATATGGTACCGGGACGCCAGCGGCAAGGTGTGCAGCACTGGGCGGTTCCAGCTGAACCACGATCTCAAGAAGACTCCGTGGATTGACCGGGATCTGTGCAAGTGGAGGCTGTACGCCACCAAGAACGGCAATTTCCGGCGCACGCCGGGCACCTACATAATGTCCGGGCGCGACTGCTGGCACGCGAAATGCACGTTCTGCAGCTGGACTACGCTCTACCCGACCTACCGCACACGCGACCCGTACGACGTGGTGAACGAGATTGAGCATCTCGTGAAGTCCTATGGAGTCAAGGAGATAATGGACGACTCCGGCTCGTTCCCGGTCGGCGGGTTCCTCAAGATATTCTGCGATGAGATGATAAGGCGCGGCCTGAACCGCAAGGTCCGCATCGACTGCAACATGCGGTTTGGCAGACTTTCCGCCGCCGACTACCGCCTGATGCGCAAGGCTGGGTTCCGGCTCGTGCTGTTCGGAGTGGAGAGCGCCAACCAGTATACGCTCGACCGTTTCGTGAAGGCGCTCAAGGTTGAGGATGTCGAGCAGGGCGCGAAGTGGGCCAGCGAAGCTGGGCTGGACGTGCACCTCACCTTCATGTTTGGCCACGCCTGGGAGGGGAAAGCGGAGATTGCCAACACGGTGGCCCTCGCGCGCAGGATGTTAGCCAAGGGCTGGGCCTCCACTCTGCAGTGCACCCTCACAATCCCCTATCCGGGGACTCCGCTCTTTAGGGAGCTGGCAGAGGCGGACGGGCTTGCCACGCTCGATTGGGACGAGTACGACATGCGGCGCGCCATCACTAAAACGCCGCTCGTGACCGAGGCCGAGATCATGCGGGCCATACGCGACGTGTACCGCGGATTCCTGCAGCCGGCGGCTCTCTGGCGGCGGTTGACATCAACGCGAACCCTGTTTGACTTTTCGTTCTACTATCGCGGCATACGGTCGCTGCTTGGGCATCTGCTCGATTTTCGCGGCGGCAATGGAAAGGGTGGTGCGGCATGATCGATCTGAGCGAAAGGCAGAAAAGATGGGCGGCGGCCGGCGTCACCACATTGGCGGTGTCGATGGTTCTGGCGTTCGTCTGCGCGGTCGGGTGGGCGGTGCTGAAGGTGCTGGATCTTGCATCGCCCGCGCTCATCCCCGTTATGATGGGTCTGTTCCTGTCAATGTTCTTCAAGCCATACTACGGATGGTTTGTGCGCCGTTTGCGCAATCCCACATTCGCGCTGCTGGCGATGGCGCTGACGGTACTGGTTCCGGCAGGGTTCATACTGTGGTTCGCCGGCACGATGATGGTGGAGCAGATATCGGCATTCGTGTCGGCGGCGCCAACCATCGTTTCGCGAGCAAGCGCGTGGTTCCAGACCCAGCACCCCGGCTTCCATGCCGGCCTCGTGCAGCTTGGGATGCCGGATTCCGCACTCACGTTCTTCACCGACCCGGCGCAGTTCTCTCACGACATCCTCTCGCAGCTCGGTGCGCAGTATGGCGGCAAGGCCGTGAAGGTCAGCTTCAGCGTGGTGCGGTACCTCACCGGAATCGTGGGCTGGATCGTGACGATGATATTCTTCGTCTATTTCCTCATGAAGCCGGCGCTCCATGGCAATGACTGCGCCAGGCAGCTGCCGTTCCTCAAGGAAGAGACGCGCTCGTTCGTCGCAGAGCAGATAGATGCGTTCACCGACATAATCGTATCGTTCTTCCAGCGTCAGGTCGTCATATGCCTCGTCGAGGGTGCTTTATACGGCATCGGGTTCGTGCTGGTCGGGCTTCCCTACGGGTTCGTGATAGGCTTTGCCCTCGGAGTGATCAATCTCGTGCCGCTTCTCGGCACCGTGATCTGTCTGCCGATCGCGCTGCTTCTGGCGTTCTTCGGTGATGGCGGTAGCCTGCTGAGGCTCATCGGCGTTACGGGCGTTTGGGCGGCTGGACAGGTGGCCGACGGCTATGCGATCACTCCGCTCATTCAGGGTAAGCGCACCGGGCTGGGGTTCGCGGGCGTCATCTTCTCGTTCCTCTTCTGGAGCGCCGTGTTCAAGTCGCTGCTGGGTCTGCTGCTGGCGATTCCGCTTTCGGCTTTCTGTCTCGTGCTGTGGCGCACGGTCAAGGAGAAGTACATCAAAGGTGTTATATAAATGAATGGAGATTCGAGAATGAAGAGATTGCTGGTTGTTTCCGCCGTTCTGGCGGCAGTTGCGGTTCAGGCGAAGGTCAAGCTGGCCGCGCCGTTCACTGACGGAATGGTGCTTCAGCGAGACATGCCGGTGCGCGTTTGGGGTACTGCCGACGTGGGCGAAAACGTGCGCGTGGTGTTCGCGGACGCCCATGCCGACGCAGTTGCGGACAAGGACGGCAAGTGGATGGCCGAGCTTCCTGCGATGCCGGCGTCGAAGGTGGGACGGACGTTGGCTGCGAATGACGCGCGCGTCTCGGACGTGCTCGTCGGCGAAGTGTGGCTGTGCGCCGGGCAGTCCAACACCGACTGCCCGATCTGGGGGGTCAGCCCGCGCTACCGCGACGGATGGGGTATGATGACGCTTCTGAGCACGGTGAAGCCGTTCGTGCGCCTCGTCAAGACGCCGCTTGTGATGGCGGTCGAGCCGAAGCTTGACGTGGAGGTCAAGTGGCGGAAGATGACCCCGGACGATCTTCTTCCGGTGTTCAAGGCGGGCTCCAAGATGCCGTCGGCAATGGGCTACTACTACGCGCTTGAGCTTGCGAACGCACTTGATATCCCCGTCGGACTGGTCGACTCCTCATGGGGCGGCACCAACATCGACGCCTGGACGCCCCGTTCCGGATATGAGGGCCTGAAGGATCTCGATGCCGAGCGAGACTGGAAGATCATCGCGCAGAAGGACTGGAAGCCTGAGATGCGCAAAGGCCCTATCAGCGGCGCTGCGCAGCAGCCGTCCACGCTTTGGTACGGCATGGTGGCGGCATATGCGCCCATGTCGATACGCGGTTTCATCTGGTATCAGGGGTGCCACAACGCCGGTGAGTATGGCCGCTACGCGAACAAGATGCACGCGCTCTACAACGGCTGGGTGAAGGAGTTCAGGAATCCCGCGCTGTCGCTCTATTTCGTGCAGCTTGCCCCTTGGGGAAACCCCGGCATCGCCAGCATCCAGGAGGCGCAGGCGCAGTTCGCCGCAGAGGAGAAGAACGCGGCCATGACCGTCATCAACGATGTGGGCAATCTCGTTGATATCCATCCGAACGACAAGCGTACCGTCGCAAAGCGTCTCTCGCTCCATGCTCTCAAGCGCAACTACGGATGGAAACAGGTGAGGGACCAATCGCCAACCCTCAAGAGCTGGCGCATCGAGGGAGACCGCTTCGTAATGTCCTTCAACGACGCCGAAGGCTGGTACATCTACAATCCCGACCGCTCCATGAAGACGGGTTTCGAGATATGCGGCGCGGATGGCGTGTGGAAGCCGGCGAAGGTCGTCAACCTTGAGAGCAAGACGCGCAACGGAAAGCCGGTCCATCTCGGCCCGATCGTCGGAAGGGAACTTGTGGTTGCGGCCGATGGCGTGAGCGAGCCGAAAAAGCTCCGTTACCTTTACTCGTCGCCATGGTTCGGCTCTCTGTACAGCGACGCTTGCCTGCCGCTCGGAGCGTTCCATATCGGTGATTGAGCCGTCTGCGCCGTCCGTCGCCTTGTGGTATAATCCTCGCTATTCCGACATATGATGGGGTACATGAAGAAATCTTTGATCCTGACAGCAGTGGCCGCAGGCGCGTTGACGGTGGCGGCTGGCGACTTCAATGGGGGCCGCACGGTTCCCGTCCATCGCTTTGCGCCCGTAGACCGCGAGGGCGATAAGGTATCCGTGAAAGCACGGATGCCGGCGGCAATGTCGCAAGAGAAAACTTGCGCGCAGTGCCATGATGTCGATAAGATGCATGGAGGCTCGCATTTCCGAGCCGGCACCACGAATGACGCCGTGAACCTTGTGAACAGGGAACCTTGGTTTCTCTGCTCCACCAACGGCGGTTGCCGCGTGGTGTCGCTGGAGGATCGCGGCGGACTCACGGCTTGGGAGTGGGCGAGGACTTTCGGATATGCGTTTCCCGGCGGAGGGCTTGCATCGTCCCCTGCGGCAATGGGCGAGGCGGCTGGCGACCGGCAGCGCTGGTTCGTGACGGGGCCGCTTGAGATGAACTGCCTCGCCTGCCATTCGCAGGACGATTACGATGTGAGCGAATGGGCGAAGCAGACCATGCGCGAGAACTGGAGCGGGGCCGCTCTGGCGGCGGCGGGCTATGCGCGTGTGGAGGGCATGAACGCGCGGCTTGACGCCTCATGGGATCCGTTCATAGCCGAGAACCCCGACGACCATCTATTCAAGGTGCCGGAGAAGATTGTGTACGACCAGTCGAAATTCGACGACAAGGGCCGTTGCACGTTCCGCGTTGGCAAGCCAAAGAACGAAAACTGCCTGGCCTGTCATGCCGCCGCCGAGGTGGGGGTGCCTTCGCACAAGATAGCTGGCGACGTGCATCTCCAGCGCGGTATGCGCTGCATCGACTGCCACCAGAACGGTATGGATCACCGCATTGAGACAAGGAGCTGCGCATCTTGCCACATGGAGAAGGGCGGAGCCGGCCCCAAGCCAACGCATGAGGGCATACCGCTCGTCCATTTCGAGAAGCTATCCTGCACGGTATGCCATTCCGGCATCACCGAGGGCGGAAGGCGCGCCCAGGTGCGCACAATGCGGGCGAACCGCATTGGCATCTACGGCAAGGCCCATTGGGAGACTGATTGCCCGTTCATCGAGGAGCCCTTCGTTCGGAAGGGCGCTGATGGCCATGTCGAACTGTGCCGCAGGGCCGCAGTGGACGGCTCAAACTACGTTTATTGGGCGTTTGCGCATGATGTGAGGCCGGCGCGCATGGCGCGTGGCGCCGCCCCAGACCGCTGTGCCGAGTGCCATTCGGCCAAGAGCGGATTCTTCGAAGGCTACGGTGATAAGGTCTATTTCACCGCGTTCAATCTGGCGTTTCTCGGCCGTCCCGTCTTCAAGGTTGTGCTGTGGCTGGTGTTCGCTCTTCTCTGCATCTTTGCGGCTTCTGCATCCGCGCTGGCTATCAACCGTTGGTCTGCGGGACTGTCCGCGGCAACCACGAACTTCCTGTGGAGCATGTTCAAATGGATGGTGGATGCCGCATTTGTGCTGGCGGCGCTGTATCTTGCCGTCTCTGGCGCGGTAGGCTGGTGCGCCGGCGGCATGACGTGGTGGTGGCTCATGCTCCACATGGTCGCCGGCGGCGTTATGGCCGGCTCCGTCGTGGTGTTGGCGGTGCTGCGCCATGGTGAAAGGACAGCGACTGCGATCTCCGCCGTTCTCTGGGCGTCTTGGCTGCTTTGCGCCGCCGCCACGGTGTTCACGGCGGTGATGCCGATGATGGCCGTCTTCGGCAGCGATGGTCAGTCGTTCCTTCTTTGGAGCCACCGTCTGGCGGCATTGGCGTTCATCGCCGTTTCGCTGGCGGTTTGCCTGGTCGCCGTGAGAAGACGGAGGTGACGGTGCGCGGGCGGATGCTGTGCTTCGGCGCTCTATTGGCGCTTTGCTGCGGATGCTCGACCACTGAGGTCGTGCGCGAAACCCCTGAGCACGTCGCTCTCGCCGAGGCTCTGCTTGCCCACATGGGCGGTACGCGCGTGCATATGGTGGAGGGCGCGTGGAAGGATGAGGCGTTTGCCGCAGAGTGCGTGCTGAAGGGTGAGGATGGCCGGTTCACGGCGGTGCTTCTGGCACCTCAGATGCGGCTTGCCACGCTCACGGTCGAACGCCCGTACACGCTGCGCTGGGAGAGGGCTCCGCAGGTGCCGTCCGCGCTTGATCCGGAATATGTGCTTTTCGACCTGGCTCTAGTATGTCTGCCGACGGATGCGCTTTCAGATGCGTTGGGTGGCGGATACAGGGTGTCCGAAACCGCTGACGGCAAACGTCGCTGCGTCATAGACGCGAAGGATGGCCGGTTGCATTCGGTGCGCCAGATGCTGCCTGATGGCGGGATATATTTCCGGAACGCGCAGTATGGCTATGAGTTCACGGTGAGGGATGTGGCCAATGCGGATTGAGGGCGTTGATATCGCTGCGGTTTTCGGGTGTGTGCCTGCGCATGTGGAGGACAACAAAGCCGCGCTCACGCCCCTCGTTGGAGAGGAGCGGGCGGCGGCGATTGTGCAGGCGACAGGATTTGCCACACGCCGCATGGCACCGGCGGGTACGGACGTGTTTGACCTCGCCTTGCCTGCGGCGCGCCTTGCGCTTGATGGCATACAGCCTGAGGAAGTCGGCGGCGTCATCGCCGTGAGCTTCTCCAGTCGCGACCGATTCCCGGCGCTCGCCGCCAGGATGCAGTCGGCGCTTGGGCTTCCAAACTCGTGCGCTGCATATGACCTTTCCATGGCGTGCAGCGGCTGGATATATGGGCTTTTCGCCGCCGCACAGCTGGTTTTGGCGTCAGGACGCAAGGTGCTGCTCGTAGACGGCGATGTGCAGAGCGCGTGGATCGACCGTACAGACGCCAATACGCTCGCCGTCATGGGCGATGGCGCCACGGCAACGCTTCTTACGCCGGGATCTGGCGCATGGGAGTTCGGCTTCTACACGGACGGCACAGGCGCGGATACTCTTCGCTGCCGTGATTCGATTTCGATGGATGGCTTCGGCGTGTTCCGTTTCGTGGCGGGTCCCGTGAGGCGTTTTCTTGGTGACTTCATGCGCCGATCGAATGTGCTGGCGGGCCAGGAGCCGGTGTTTGTGCCGCATCAGGCGAACATGTACATGGTGCGCCAGCTGGCCGATGCCATAGGTTTCGCGGATCGCGTCGCGGGATGCGGCGGCCTATACGCCAATACAGGCTCCTGCTCGGCTGCGCTAACTCTGGCGACTGAGGGGATTCAAGGCCCGGCGCTGCTGGCAGGATTCGGCGCAGGGCTCAGCGCGGGCGCTGCGGCAACCACCCTTGGCGCTTACAGGAAAGGCGTGGTGGAGGCGTGACCGCAGTCTCTGAAAGGGAATTCCGCAACGCGCTTGACGCACTCGGGCTCAACCCGGAGCATGGCGTGTGGGACTCCATCCGCCACTTCAACCTTGTGATGGAGCTGGAGGCGCGCTGGGGCGCGAAGATTCCGATTGAGAGAGTGGAACGCCTCAAGACCTTCTCTGATTTCTATTTCTGTCTGCCGTGCCGCCCGGCGAAGGTGCTGGCGGTGGATGCCGACAATACGCTGTGGCGAGGAATCGCAAGCGAGGACGGCGCAGCAGCCGTCGAACCATACGTAGAGTTTCAGAAAGGCCTGCTTGACCTGCGGGCGAAGGGAGTGATGCTTGCGCTGCTCAGCAAGAACGATCCTCCTGACGGCGGCGTATCGCCGCTGGAGCGGGTTTTTGCGAGACCGGATATGCCGCTGTCGCTCGGCGATTTCGCGTTTGTCGGCGTGAACTGGGAGCCGAAGCCAGGAAACCTGCTGGCGGCGGCCCATGCGCTCAACGTCGGAACGGACAGCTTTGTGTTCATCGACGACAGCCCGCACGAGCGGGCGCAGATGCGCGCCCATCTTCCGGAGGTGATGACGGCAGGGGAGGTCGATGGCTGGATCGCGCGAGGCATGGCGGGCGTGGCTGAGGAGCTGGGAGAGTCCTTCTTCGCCGACATGGGCAGGACGGAAGAGGATGTGCTAAGGGCCAGGCGCACGGCGGCATTTCCGCAGGCCGCATGCGCTGACTTGTCTTTTTCCAAGGCCGAATATCTGAAGACTCTGTCGTTGACGGTTGCGCCCTCACGTGCGACGGAGGCGGACGTGCCGAGGCTGGCGCAGATGGCCGGCAAGACGAACCAGTTCAATGCCACTACGATTCGCCGCACGGAGGACGAGTTTCGTGCGCTCATCGGCGATCCGTCAAAGCGGGTGTACGTGTACCGGCTGGAGGACAAGTTCGGCGCAATGGGCATCGTATGCTATGTTGTGATTGATCTTGCCGCTTTCAGAATCACTGATTTCGTGATGAGCTGCCGCGCCATGGGACGCACTCTTGAACAGTTCGCCTACCGTCATGCGTGCCGGGAGTTGAACGTTGACTCTCTGGCGATCGATTTCCGCGCCACCGCGAAAAACGCCCCGTTTGCAGCCTTTATCAAGCGGGTTGCCGGAGGCGAAACGGAAACATATTGCGCAGAGCGCAGGTCTGAGGGGGAGCGGCCATGAAGCTTGCGCTGAAATGGTTTATGCCGATCACGCTTGCCGCGATGGGGTTGGCGTGGGCCTCCGAACAGGTGGCGGTGCTGCTCGGTTTCGAGCTGCCGTCGCCGCAACCGCTGGTTCAGCTTTTCACCAATCCAAGGGTTGCATGGCACGTGAAGGCGGGGTATGCGTTCTGGGCGGTTGCCGCCGCTCCAGTCTATGAGGAGCTGATATTCCGCATGGGACTGTTCAACCTCTGCCGCTGGATCGGGAGAAAGATAAACAGCCGGACAGATGCCACTCCATGCACATTCCCGCTCGTATCCGCGCTTGTCTCCGGGGCCGTCTTCGCTGCGGTGCACATACATGCGGCCACATTCGCTCCGCTGTGGTTCTTGGGGCTGGCGTTCGCTTGGCTTTACTGGAAGTCCGGCACGATACGTTCGCCGATGCTTTGCCATTTTCTGTTCAACCTGATAAACCTCACGCTCTGCCTCCTGATAGGGGCCGAGTCGTAGGCTTGACGAACTGGAGTGAAGCGAGAACCATGAAGAAAACTACGGAAGATATCTTCAACGAGCTTTTTGAACGCTACCATGCGCTTGAGGGGTGCCGCGAAAGCATCAGGGAGGCGTTTGACGCAATGCTTTCCGCGTACGGCTGCGGCGGCAAGGTGCTGGTGTGCGGGAATGGCGGAAGCGCCGCCGATGCAGAACACATCGTGGGCGAGCTGCTCAAGAAGTTCAAAAAGCACCGCGACATCCCTGCAGAGGTGGCGGAGAAACTGCGTCCGGAGGTGGCGGAGAGGCTGGAAGGCTCTCTGGCCGCGATATCGCTTGTGTCGATGAGCGGCATTTTGACCGCATTTGCGAACGATGTTGCGTGGGAGACGGCGTTCGCGCAGCAGGTGCTGGGTCTGGCGAGGCCCGGCGACGTGCTGGTGGCACTCTCCACCAGCGGCAACAGCGCGAACTGCGTAGCGGCGGCGGAAGTGATGAAGGCCGTCGGCGGAAGGACGGTTGCGTTCACAGGGGCGCGGGAGTCGAGGCTTTCGGCCGTGTGCGATGTGGCGATACGCGTGCCGGAGACGGAGACGTACAAGGTGCAGGAGTTTCATCTGCCCGTCTATCACGCCCTCTGCGCGATGTTGGAGGAAGAGCTGTTTTAGGCTGCATGGATCAGGCGGCGGCGGGGGCGCAATCCCACTTGCGGATGGATGGGTGGTTTGATATAATGCGCGCCATGAAGGACACCTTCCACGCTTGCGAA
>CAMPAA010000064.1 GCA_946631345.1 uncultured Verrucomicrobiota bacterium | reverse complement strand
CGTCGTCGCCGAGACTGCCGGGCAGGCCGAGGCCGCAATCGACGACATGCTCGTCGGCAACAGATTCGGAGCAGCCGGCGCGGAGGTGCTGGTAGAGGAGTTTCTGCATGGCGAGGAGTGTTCCATCCTCGCGCTCGTCGACGGCGAGCGCGCAGTGCTGCTGCCGAGCTCGCAGGATCACAAGCGAGTGTTCGACGGAGACAAGGGGCCCAACACAGGTGGCATGGGCGCGTACAGCCCGGCACCGGTCGTAACCGAGGCGATGTTGCCGGAGATACGGGACCGAATCATACTGCCTGTCGTGCGTGAACTGAAGAGCCGCGGAATAACCTATCGTGGCGTGCTCTACGCCGGACTCATGGTCACGCCTGAGGGCGGCAAGATGGCCTTGAGCGGATCGCGCGTAAACGTGGTTGAGTTCAACGCCAGGTTCGGCGACCCCGAAACGGAGGCTGTGCTGCCGCGCCTGGGCGGCGATTTCGCCGCTACGCTGATGCATGTCGCCACTGGGTGTCTGCAGGAATCTGATGTGGTCGTGAAGCCGGAGCCGGCAGCGACGGTCATAATCGCATCGGGCGGCTATCCCGGCGACTACGCCAAGGGAAAGGCAATCTCGGGTCTGGCAGAGGCTGCGCAGGTGCCGGGAGCTACCGTGTTCCACTGTGGAACAAAGGCGGCGGATGGCGCTGTGCTTACAGATGGAGGCAGAGTCCTTTCGGTCACGGGCCGTGGAGCTACGCTGCGCGAGGCGGTGGATACCGCATACCGGGCAGTCGGGCAGATTTCGTTTGATGCGGCGTTCTGCCGCAAGGATATTGCGCATCGCGCGTTTGAAAGGTGAGTGTTGACATGGATTCCGATAAGCCGCTGGTCGGCATTGTGATGGGGAGCGACTCGGATTGGCCGCTCGTGAAGAAGGCCTGCGAGACGCTGGACAAGTTTGGCGTCCGCTACGAGACGCGCGTGATCAGTGCGCACCGCACGCCCGATGTGGCGCTTGAGTACGCGAAAAGCGCAGAGGAACGTGGTCTTAAAGCGATCATTGCGGCTGCTGGCGGCGCGGCGCATCTGGGCGGAGTGCTGGCGGCCGGAACCGTTCTGCCCGTCATCGGCATTCCTGTGGCCGGCGGAGCGCTGAATGGACTTGATGCGCTCTATGCTACAGTGCAGATGCCGTCTGGCGTGCCGGTGGCGTGCGTGGCCTGCGGCAGTGCCGGGCCGACTAACGCCGCGCTGCTGGCCGTTCAGATACTCGGCACTGCGGATTCCGGTCTCCGCGAGCGTTTCCGCGTTCACAAACGGGCGCTGGCCGAGAAGGTCGCCGCCGCAAACGCACGCATACACGAGGCCTTATTGCCGGAAAGGGAAGGCAGGTGAGGCTTCGCGTTCTCGGCAGCGGGTCGGGCGGCAATTCGCTGGCGGTGCGTGCCGGTGATACGCTGGTGCTTGTCGACCTTGGCTTTTCCCATAGGGAGGAGTCGAGGCGGCTTGCGGCTTGTGGCGCCGACATCGGCGACGTTTCAGCCGTTTTCTTCACGCACGACCATTCCGACCACTGCAAAGGCGTGGCGACGTTCCACAACAGGCATCCTTCCGTGCCGCTTTTCGCGAACGGCGGCACTGCCGACACGATTGCCGCGCTGTCTGGGGTGAATGACGGATGGACGATATTCGAGAACGGCGAACCGTTCAAGGTGGGGGAGCTTGCGGTTACGGCGTTCTCCATCCCGCATGACGCGACAGATCCGGTCGGATACCTGTTCGAGGCTGGCGGCAGTTCGCTTTTCGTGGGTACCGACATGGGGTGCGTCTCAGCCAACGTGCGCGAGATGTTCGCACATGCTACATGTGCCGTGCTGGAGGCGAACCACGACCCGATTCTCCTGGAGCAGAGCGACAGGCCAATATCGCTGAAGCAGCGCATCCGCGGTCGAACGGGGCATCTGGCGAATGAAGACGCCGTTGAACTGCTTGTCGGAACGAATCCGCCATGTCTCAAGACCCTTCTGCTCGGCCACATATCGCAGCAGTGTAATTCCCCATCGCTCGTGAGACGTGCGTTTTCGGATGCGTTGGCGGAACTGGGCCGCAGCGACATCAGGCTGTCGCTTCTGGAGCAGGACGCCCCAGGCGATCTCTACGAATTTTGAGTGGGAGCGTCGGCCATTACCCAATCAGCCGATTGCGCGAAAGTATTCGATGGTCTTGGACAGGCCTTCGCGCAATGGCACCTTCGGCTCCCAGCCGAGCAACGCCTTCGCCAGCGTGATGTCGGGCTTGCGGCGCTTCGGGTCGTCCGCCGGCAATGGCTTGGAGACAAGCTTTGATTTCGATTCAGGGATCTGCCTGAGCGTCTCCTCGGCGAGTTCTCGGATAGTGTATTCGCCCGGATTCCCGGTGTTGATCACCGGTGCGCCAAGTCCCTTTTCCGCGAAAAATGCGCGAACCGTCTCCACAGGCAGCTCCATGTAGCGGCGGAAGGCTTCGATGAGGTCGTCGCAGTACTGGAAAGAGCGCGTCTGCGAACCGTCGCCGAAGATAGTTATGTCCTTGCCGGACAGGGCTTGTACGATAAAGTTAGAGATCACTCGTCCGTCCTGCGGGTGCATCGCCGGACCGTAGGTGTTAAAGATGCGCACCATACGAACGTCGGTGCCGAATTCACGGATGGAGTCCGCACAGAGGGTTTCCGCGCAGCGCTTGCCTTCGTCGTAGCAGGAGCGGATGCCGATGGTGTTCACGTTGCCCCAGTACGTCTCCACCTGCGGATGCACGAGAGGGTCGCCATATATCTCGCTGGTGGAGGTGTGCAGCATCTTTGCATTGCAGCGCTTGGCCAGCTCCAGCATGTTCAGCACGCCGAGCACGGATGTGCGGGTGGTGTACAGGGGACGCGCCTGATAGTGCACTGGCGATGCCGGGCACGCGAGATTGTAGATTTCGTCGAAGTGTTCGTCTGTCGTGAAATCAATCACGTCGCCATCTACAAGGCGGAACGTCGAATTCGGGAGCATATCCTCCACGTTGCGCCGTGAGCCGGTGTAGAGGTTGTCGAGCGCCACGACCTCAAAGCCGTCTTCAAGCAGACGGCGGCATAGATGTGACCCGAGGAATCCGGCGCCACCGGTTACGAGTGCGCGCTTCATATGGCCTTACTTGGAGTAGATGACCTGCGGGCCGTTGTTCTTGCGCACGCGGATTACGCCGATCTGGTACCATTTCTGGCGGATGTTCTTGAACACCGCCGCCATGCGCTTCAGCGACGCTTTAGGCATGATCAGCACATAGCCAACGCCCATGTTGAACACACGGTACATCTCGTCGCGGTCCACCTTGCCCTGACGCTCTATGAACTTGAAGATAGTTGGCGGTTCCCATGTGGAGCGGTCGATCTCCGCCGTGACGGACTTCGGCAGCACGCGCGGAATGTTATCCGGGAAGCCGCCGCCAGTGATGTGGGCCATGCCGTTGATCTTGATCTTGTTATCCAGCAGGCGCGAGACCGGCTTGAGAAAGCTCTTGTGGACGGTGAGGAGCGCGGCGCCGATCGTCTGGTTCGTGCCGGGCAGCTTGTCGAAGGGCGTCATGCCGCAGATGTCGAAGAATACGCGGCGGGCAAGCGAAAAGCCGTTCGTCTGGAGTCCGTCGGCCGGCAGGCCGATTATCACGTCACCAGCGCGGATGGACTGGCCCGTGATGACGGCCTTCTTCGAGACGGTGCCAACGATCGTGCCCGTGAGGTCGTATTCGCCAGCGGGGTAGAGCCCCGGCAGCTCAGCCGTTTCGCCGCCGAGAAGGGCCATGTTGTTCTCCTTGCAGGCCTTGCATAGGCCGGAGACGATCTGCTCAAACACCGGGCCGTCGAACTTTGAGGTGCCGACATAGTCCATGAAGAAGAGAGGCCGCGCACCCTGCACCAGGATGTCGTTCACGCAGTGGTTGACAATATCCTGGCCGACGGTGTCGTGCTTCTTCATCATGCAGGCAATCTTGAGCTTGGTGCCCACGCCGTCAGTGGAGGCGACGAGCAGAGGATCCTTCAACCCCTGCGGCAGGCGGCACAGACCGCCGAACGAGCCGATTCCACCTGCGACATTTACAGTTTTGGTAGACCCAACCATGGTCTTTATCGCCTTCAAGGCAGACATTTTATTGTCGATGTTTACGCCGGCGGCGGCATAGGCAGAAGGTTTTTCGCTCACGATACACTCCTTGCGGATTTGAAAATAAACAGGGTAAAGTATATCATTTCCCGAATAAGAAATCAAGTGCGAGATTGAATGTAATTGCCCGCAAGGTGCCGACGGCGGATATTGTCCGAACGGACATGTTATTTTATCGGAAAAAGCATTCTTTTCTTGGATGCCATCTGATATAATTCACCGCATGACAAAAGAGACCAGAGGAGGGGTTCGTTTCCTGCTCGCGATTGCGGGGCTGGGTGGGTTTCTGTATGGAGTTGATTTCGGCGTGATCGCCGCAGCCGAGCCATATCTGATGTCACTTGGTCTCTACTCCGGGACGCGCGTGAGTCTGGTGGTAGGCGCGGTGATGCTGGGAGGTCTTCTCTCGTCGCTCACTGCTGGCGTGCTTTGCGACGTGTTTGGCCGCCGAGGTACGGTAGTGGGTGCGGCGGCGATGTTTCTCGTGGCGATTCCCGTGGTGTGCCTTTCCGTGGAGTGTTTTCCCGTACTCTTCGCGGGGCGCATCCTTCAGGGCATGAGCGCCGGATACATGGCCGTCGCAATGCCTATGTACATCACCGAGACATTGCCGGCCGACATACGCGGGCGTGGCACAGGGATGTTCCAGTTCTTCCTCGGTCTTGGGCTTGTCGTAGCAGCGGGAGCGGGATGCCTTGTCGCCACGTGGTACGGGGCTTCGGATGCGGAAGGGCTCGATGCGTGCGGCAGGATTGCGGCGTGGCGCGCCAACTTCTGGTGGACGATGATTCCCGTGGCGGTGCTGTTTTTCGGCAGCCTGCGTCTGCCTGAAAGCCCGGTCTGGCTGGCGAGGCGCAAAGGCGCACGCGGGCATGTCGCCGCAGAGGGCGGCGGAGCGCCTGCCGTGCCCGGATGCGGAGGCACCCTGCTCAATCGCCGGTACGTGGTGCCGTTCCTCCTGGCGGTGCTTGTGCTTACGTTCAACAAGACCACCGGCATGAGTTCGTTCACGAGCTATCTCGTGTCGATTCTCCACAAGGCCGGTTTCGACGGAATATTCGCCAACTGGGGCCAGCTCGCGGTGAAGCTCACCAACATGCTCGTCACGATAGCTGCTGCGGCGCTCATCGACCGCAAGGGCCGCACTTGGCTCCTCAAGGTGGGGACTGGAGGCATGACGATAGGCCTTGCCGCCATCGGATGCGTGTTCCTGGCGATCGAGCGCTTTGGCGTGGCCGCCAACAACTTCACGGGGCTTCTCACGCTCGCAGCGTTCTTCTTCATGCAGGTGTTCTACGCTCTGGGGCCTGGCATATGCGTGTGGCTCGTTCTATCCGAGCTGATGCCCGCCCGCATCCGCGCGAACGGCATGGCGGTCGCACTTTTCATGAATCAGCTCGTCGCATGCGGCCTCGCATCTACATTCCGCCCGTGGGTAGATGCATGGGGCTGGGCCTCGATGTTCTTCTTCTTCGCCGCCAACGGCGTGCTATACTTCATCACATCATGCTTCATCCCCGAGACGAAAGGTAAATCTCTCGACGAGCTGGAGCATCTATTCGAAAGGAACGACAAATGATAAAGCAGACATCCATCAGCTACTACGGGCTTAACTACGTTGAGCATGCCGAGGCGGACTTCAAGGAGATGAAGGCGCACGGCGTGACTCAGGTCATCCTCGCCGTCACCGAGTTTGATTTCGACTTCTGGCGGCCGAACATCCCCGTCATCGTGGAGAAGGCGCACGAGCTCGGCCTGCGGGTTCTGATCGATCCGTGGGGCAACGGCAAGTATTTCGGCGGCGAGCAGGTGTCGAAATTCCTGCAGGACAACGTGGAGAACCGGCAGGTCTCCGCGCTCACGGGCGAGAGGCTCCCCTACGCGTGCTTCAACACGAACTCTTACCGCGACTACTTCAGGAACTTCTGCACCACCCTCGCGCGAGAGTGCAAGCCGGACGGCTTCTTCTGGGACGAGCCGCACTACGCCTTCCCGAAGGGCATAGCCTCCATCACCGGCGGTGTCGCCGACGACTGGACGTGCTACTGCCCGGTCTGCCGCAAGCGCTTCGAAGACTACTACGGCTACGCGATGCCGAAGTACATGACGAACGACGTCAAGCAGTTCCGTTGGCGTGAAGCGCTCGTCGTTCTCTCCGAAACATCGAAGGCGCTGAAGGAGATCGATCCGAACCTCGAGATCACCTGCTGCGTGCACGCCACACAGAATGGATACTACGTGAGCGAATACCGCGGCTACGACAACTGGGACATGGTCGGGGCCTGCCCGTACTTTGACGTGTTCTCCACCACGATCATCAACTGGGCCCTCCCGGAGGACTTCTACATCGACATCACCCGCCGCACGGTCGCCATCGCAAAGAAGTACGGCAAGCAGTCCGAACGCTGGCTGATGGGCTACTACAAGCAGCCAAAGGACTGGGCGCAAGTGGCGCGGTGGGTGGATATCGCGGTGGCCGAAGGCGTGGATCGCCTCTCGGCCTGGACGTACCGCGGCGGGTACGGCACGGTCGTAGGCGCGCCAGACGCCCTCAAGCTCTGGGACACCATCGGCGAAAACTACCGGCGGGTGATTGGCCGTTAGTGGCACCTGCAATGTCCCATGAGCCAGTACCTTGACAGCATCGTCGGAATCCTCTCGCGCATCGAAGCGGAGGAGGCAGGTCCGCTTGACCGTGCATCGGACGCCGTGGCGGACGTGATCTGCCGCGATGGGCTTGTGCACGTGTTCGGATGCGGGCATTCGCACCTCGCCGCGCTCGACACGTTCTACCGCGCCGGCGGGCTTGCCTGCGTGTCGCCCGCCCTTGATGAGGATCTGATGCTCCATGACGGCGCAGCGAAGTCGAGCCGCATGGAGAAGATGCCTGGGATCGCTGCCGAAGCGTATCGCCGCCAGGGCGTCGGAGACGGCGACCTATTCGTTGTCATCTCAGCGAGCGGCAAGAACGCCGCGCCCGTGGAGATGCTGCGCACGGCAAAGTCATCCGGCGTGAAGACGGTTGTTATATCCTCATCGGCCTATCGCGCGCACGGTGCCGTGCTGCTGGACGAAGCGGACATCGCGATTGACTGCAAGGTGCCGTATGGCGACGCGGTGATTGACGTTGGCGCGGCGAAGATGGGCGGGCTTTCCACCTACGCGTCGCTCTTCATCCTCAACTCCATGCTCATCGATGGCGCGAGGAAGGCCGAGGCGCGCGGAGTGCCGCCGCCGATCTACACGAGCGGCAACGTCGAAGGCGGCACGGCAAAGAATGTCGCTCTTGAGAAACGGTATTTCGGGCGCATCAGACGGCTATGACCCACCCCCCTCACATTGCGGTGATCGGCCTTGTCGGACGGTCGCTTTTCTTCGAGGTTCCGCGCTTCCACGCTGGCGGCGAGACCATAACGGCCAAGTCGCTTCACGATGAGTGGGGAGGCAAGGGCTTCAACCAGGCGGTTGCGGCGGCGAGGCAGAATGCCGCCGTCAGCTTTCTGGGGGCGGTGGCCGCGCCGGATGTGAAGCCGCTTCATGCATTCTGCAAACGCGAAGGCCTCCGTGCGACGCTTCCGGCGAAGATGACGCACACGGCCTGCGCTGCGATCCTGACGGACGGCACCGGAGAGACGCGCGTTACGGTATGTCCGGGCGCGGAGCTGGAGCCGATGGATGTTGACGGGTTCGCTGATGCGATAGCGGCGGCTGACGTCCTTATACTGGGCAATGAGGTGCCGGAGGAGGTCAACCTCGCGGCAGTGGACAGGGCCGTGAAGTGCGGGGTCAGGGTCGTCTTCAACCCAGCGCCGGCCCGTAGATTGCCAAAGGAGATTCTTGATGGCGTGGCGGTATGGACGCCAAACGAATTCGAGGAGGCGGCGGTTGGTGCCGTGCCCGGAGAGGTGGTCACCACGCTCGGCGCACGCGGTTGTCGCATCCGCTCGACAGGCGAGGCCATTCCGGCACCGGAGGCGGTCGCGGTTGATTCGACCGGCGCGGGCGATACGTTCACGGCGGTTCTTGCCGTGCGCCTCGCCGAAGGGGCCGCCCTGCGCGACGCCTGCGTCGCCGCGAACGCGGCCGCGGCGCAGTCGGTGGCAGTGCGGTACGTGCTGCCATCCATCCCATACAGGATTTCAAACAAAACGGAGAACTGAAAATGCTGAACGACTATGGATACATCGATAAGGCGATAGCCAACATCAAGGAGGTCGCCGAGAAGCAGGAGGCCAACATCAAGGCCGCTGCAACGCTGATGGCGGACGCAATCGCGGCCGACAAGCTCATAAACGTATATGCCGGCGGCGGGCACACGACGCTCGCGATGGGCGAGATGTTCTTCCGGGCGGGCGGGCTCGCGAACATCAACCCGCTCATGGAGACCGCGCTCTCCGTGTTCAACCAGGCGCTCAAGTACCTTGAGCTGGAGCGCACCGTCAACTTCGGCGCGTCCATCATCAAGTACTACGGCATAAAGGAGGGGGACGTGGTGCTGTTCTTCCACAACATCGGCATCAACCCCGCCACCATCGATGCCGCCGAGGAATGCAAGAGGCGCGGAGCGAAGATCATCGCGGTCGCATCATCCCACTGGCAGAACGAGATGCCGAAGGACCACTTCATACGCCATCCGAACGGGAAGAACCTCTTCGACTATGCGGACGTGTGCATCGACGACTACAACCCCGTAGGCGACGCCGTGGTGAACATCCCGGGCATGACCACCCCGATCGGCCCCGTCTCGAACGTTGTGGACTTCACCATCGCGCATCTGCTTGAGATCGAGACGTGCCGCCAGTGCGTGGAACGCGGCATAACGCCGCCGGTGTGGAACTCCGCCAACGCGCCAGGAGGCGACGAGAAGAACGCGGCCTACCTCGCGAAGTACAGGCCTCTCGTGAAGTGCCTGTAAGTCGGCGAAACACGAATCGGGCAACGGTTGGCTGGCCTTGAACTCAGATTGTCTGAAATAAGCATGGCAACTCTCAAACTTCCAAACCTTGGGAGCAAGCAAGGGCTGTTCCCGCGCGGCGGTGTTCGGGTTGTCTGAAAAGACACGTTTATTTGGCTGATACGATATTTTGGAGCCATCGGCCATTTGATATAATGTACGGCCATGAAGAGAATAGTATGCTTTGTCGTTGCCGGTCTGTCGCTGTCGGCGTTCGCCGGCAACAAGGCTAACCCCGATGCCATCGAACTCAAGCCGCTGCCCGTGCCGGTTGAGTTCACAAGCGACATGGATTCGCCAGTCGCGTTCGATGCGACAGCGACGGTTGCGCTGTCATGTCCAGATGGTGCGGCTGCGGATTGGCTTGGCCGCCACTTCGCCGAATGGTACGGCGCGCAGGCGCCGAAGGTTGTGGCGGCTGGCGCGGCGTCCTCCGACCTGCCGGCAGGAGACGAGGCATATGCCGTCACGGCGGACGCCTCCGGCGTGAAGATTTCCGCGCGCACGCTTGCCGGCGTGAGGTGGGCGGCGTATTCCCTCAGGCTGCTTGCCATCGCCAAGCGCGGCACCTTCAGGACCGAAGGGCGGCTTCTGCCCACGCTCAAGATTGCCGACCGTCCGCATCTTGCGTTCCGCGCCGTGCATCTGTGCTGGTTCCCTGAGGTGCGGCCGCAGCAGATGGAGCGTGCGATACGCCTTGCGGCGCTGCTGAAGTTCAACTATGCGATCATCGAACCCTGGGGAATGTATGCGAGCGAAAAGCATCCGTGGTGGCATTGGCCCAACCCCACGATGACAAAGGCCGAGGTGCGCCGCCTTGCCGCCATCGGCCGCGACCTCGGCATCACGCTCATCCCACAGATCAACGCCTATGGCCATGCAACCGCCTCGCGCAGCTGCACGGTAAAGCACTCGGTGCTTGACCTGCAGCCCGAATACGAGCCGCTGTTCGAGCCTGGCGGCTGGAACTGGTGCCTATCCAACCCCGAGACGCAGCGCGTGTTGCGCGAGCTTATCGCGGAGATGCACGATGACTTCGGGCGTCCTCCGTTCTTCCATCTCGGGTGCGACGAGGCCCAGCCGCCGACTTGTCCTGAATGCCGCAAGGCCCCGTACGCCGAACTGGTGTGCCGCCACCTGACAGGCCTTGCCGGCTTCGTCAAGGAGCGCGGCGCGCGGGCGATGATATGGCACGATATGCTTCTGGACCGGGACGACCCGCGCTGGAAAGGGTACGTGAAGTGCGGTTCTAAGATCACTGCGACGCTCGTGGATACCCTGCCCAAGGACGTGATCGTGTGCGATTGGCAGTATTCGTACGGCAACATGAAGGAGTCGCGCAAGGACTGGCCGACGATGGCCTATTTCAAGGAGAAGGGGTTTGCGGTGGCAGGTTGCCCGTGGATGAACTACAACGCCATGCGCCCGATGGCGGATTTCCTTTCCGGAATAGGAGGCTTCGGCTATATTCAGACCACTTGGCACCACCTGCGCGGACACGACTGGGTGAGGATGTACCGCTACGGTGCGTCTGCCGCGTGGGGCACCGATGTGCGCGGGAAGGGCGGCCATGGCGCAACCCCGCAGTTCGATACCGAGTTCGCGCTCCCTCTGCGCCTTGTCGGGCATGACATGAAGGCGGTGGACTATCTCGACACCGGCCACCTGAACTACCAGGTGCCGCCAGGCTGGTGGATCGACAACAACTGACCTGACCATCTCTAAACGCACGATATGCCATGAAAATGCCAAGCGGTCTGAAATCCATCGCTGGAGTCGCCGTCCTCGCAGCCATCTGCCTCCGCTGTGCGCCCGCCGCCGCAGACGGTTCCAGCGCGCCCGGAAAAGATCCCGTCAAGGTCATCTTCGACACTGACATGTACACGGATTTTGACGACGCCGGCGCGCTTGCATGTCTGCATGCGTTGGCGGATGCAGGCGAGTGCGAGATACTCGCCACGGTTGCAAACACCAGGGACTGTCTCAGCGTGGCGATGTGCGAGATAATCAACTCGTACTACGGGAGACCCGGCATCCCGGTCGGATGCACCAGGGAAATAGGCAAGACCGGTGCGAGTGAGGGCCATCTGAAAAGATACGGCGCGACCGTTGAGAAGTTCGGAAAGTGGGTGCGCCACCGCAATTCAAGCGATTCCCCGGACGCCAACGAAGTCTATCGCCGTGTGCTGGCGAAACAGCCGGATCGCTCGGTCGTGATATGTTCGGTCGGTTTCCTCACCAACCTGAGAAGGCTTCTCGAGACTAAGGCGGACGCCATTTCCCCATTGGACGGTAAGACTCTCGTCGCAAAGAAGGTTAGGCTGTGGGTCGCGATGGCGTGCCGCTATCCGGATGGCAAGGAATACAACTCGATGATGGATCCAGAATCCTCCCGCATCGCCCTGGAGAACTGGCCCACCCCAGCCATCTTCACCGACTGGAACTACGGGTTCGACTGCTTTTCCGGGCGCGCCCTTGCGGAGTCCGGGCGGCAAGACAATCCGGTTGCGGACGTCTTTGCCGGAAACGTGCCTTCGCGCGAAGAAATCATGAAGAAATCGGCGCATTATCTGCGCTGCGCATATGGGATGAACGGTCGCGCCTCATGGGACCAGACTGCCGTCCTCATTGCGGTGCGCGGTGCAGATCCGTATTTCAACGTCACACGTGGCACATACCGCATGGCGGGCACGGATGGCGCAGACGAATGGGTGCCAGACGAAAATGGTCGGCACCTGAGGGTCACGGAGAAAGTATCGAAGGCGGAAGTAGCGAGACTCATCGATGAACTGATACTTCGCCTACCCTCGGGCAAGTGACGGCCCGCAAGATAGCGCTGTGCGGTGCGGCGAGCATGGCGAGGCAGAGGCGGTTCTCGGCGACAAGTTCAGCACGCTTCCTACTGGCATCCAATTCAGGATAAAATGATATAATAGCGGCCTTGTTTACAACAGGCAAGGAGAATTGAGATGAGGTCAGGTTTTTTTGCGGCGGCGGCGTGCGCGGCTATGGCTTCGGGGCTGTTGCCCTGCAAGGTGTGCAACGCGCGCATGAAGGCGGTCATCGGCTACGGGTGGGAGTTCCTGGCGGCGACGACCGAGGATGTGCACCGCAACCGGGCGAAGTTCGCGGATGCCGGAGTTGACGGCGTCATAATGAAGATCGACGGCGTGGACGGCGACGGCAGGCGGTTCAGCTGCCACCGTCTGCCGGAGGCGACGCGACTTTGGTCCGATGACGATTTCAAGGCCACGCGCGCGATGCTTTCAGAGGTGTCGGCGTCGAAGGGGCTCGGCGAATCGCTCGGCCTCGTTCTGCTGACGCCCGCAAAGCGTCTAGACTGGGGCGATGACGCGGTATGGGCGCGCGCAGCCGGCAACATGGCCGTTCTCGGGCGCACGCTCAGGGCCGGAGGGTTCAAGGGGCTGGCTCTGGACCATGAGGACTACAGCAAGTCGCGCCAGTTCGACGTTCTGCCGCAGGATCCCAGCTACCCCGGCTGCGCGGAGCTCGTCCGGCGGCGCGGGCGCGAGGTGTTCGGCGGGTTCTTCCGCGAGTTTCCCGATGCGCGGGTGCTTGGTTTCTGGATGTTCTCGCTGCCGGGCGGAGTGTGGCGCGATTTCCTCAACGGGATGCTCGACGTGATGCCGGCAACTGCGCGCTTCATCGAGGGGAACGAGGATTCCGGGTATCAGGCGTCCGCAGAGAGGGGCGATTTCCTGCGCTGGGCGTGGAACTCGCTGCGCAATCTCGACTGCTTCGTCGAGCCTGAGAACATCCCGAAGTACCGTCAGGTGCTCTCCGTGAGCTTCGGCCAGTACGTGGACTGCTACGTGAATGGCACCAACAGCACATATTACATCGGCCCGAGGGACGGGATGGCGCGGGTCGAACGGCTTGAGGAGAATTTCGCGGATGCCGCGAGGTTCTGCGACGACATGGTGTGGGTCTACGGCGAGAAGGGGACGCTGATTGACTGGGACCGCAAGGACAACACCAAGATGCGGGCGAAGACGTGGGAGGAGCGTCTGCCAGGCTTCCGCAGGGCGCTGCGCATAGCCGCCGGCGACGGGAGCTTCATTGAGCGGGAGCTGGCCGATGGCACGCTCACGAATCTCATCAGGAACGGCGGATGCGAGCTTGCGCCCGGGAAGGGCGTTACGCAGGCTTTCGGCACATGGGTGAAGCACAGCGACGTCCCTGTGGACGAACTCTACGCATACGATGCGAAGGACGGGTGCGCCAAGCCGGGATGCATCAAGCTCACCGGGAAGGCAGGGTGCTACACGTTCAGCGGGAAGGCCAAGCTCAAGGCGGGAGAGGCTATGTACCTGAGATATGCGGTGAAGGATCCGCTCGGCGGCGCATGCACAAGCGGCGGCTGGATCGTCAAGGGCAAGACGCAGTGGTTCTCCGACCGGCGCTACCTCGTTCCCGGGCGCGACCTTGGCGGAGGCTGGCGGGAGGTGTTCGAGCGTTTCATCGTGCCTGAAGGCGTGGACGGCTTCTTCTTCTCGGTGAGCGGGCGCGCCTCGAAGGAACACCCGTTGGCCTTCGACGATTTCGCCCTCTGCGTGAAGTCGCGGTAGCGCATGTGCGGGGCTGCGGACACGTTCCGCGCGGTTTGCCGAAAAAAAGAGTGAAGGTTTTCTCTCCGATCAGGTTCTTATTTAGATGTGGATATAGTCGATGAGATCCGGTCAGACGCCGAAGCTGGAGCCCGGCGCCTTGAACGGGAGTACAAGGAGCGGCTTATGGCCGTTGCCCTCGGCGTTTGCCACGACAGGGCGGAGGCGGAATCGCTCGTGTACCAGACGATGGGCGATGCCGTGCATCTCATCGACACGCTCGTCCACCCCGGCGCGCTCTTCAGCTGGATGCGCAGCATCCTGATAAGCAAGCACGAAAAGGCGACCCGCCGCCGGTCGAACGACCAGATCGTATATACCGGCGATCTGCCGGAGCCGCCTCCCGACGATGACGGCATAGGCCAGGTGGTGCAGGCCGTGGACGGCAGGATACTGCACGAGGCCATCGAACGTCTGCCGCCCAAGCTTCGCGAGGCGGTGGTGCTCAGGTATTTCATGGAGATGCCGATACGCCAGGTTGCGCGCTTCCTGATGGTGCCTGTCGGCACGGTGCACAGCCGCCTGCACATGGCGCGCACGGCGCTTGCGATGCGGCTTGGGGCGAAGCTTAAGAAGCCTGCGGTGGCCGTGGCTGCAGCGGCGTTGTTGCTTCTCGGCGCGACGGCGGCGGTGTGCGTGGGCGTGGCGGCGAGCGCGGAGCGGCCGCTATGCCAAAGCGGAACTGCTGGCGATACGGCAGATCGCCCGCAGGAGGCGGAGAGCGCGCAATCGGCATCTCAACCCATCACATCTTCAACCACACAGGAGAATGAAGCAATGAATAGGAAAACATCAGTGCGCAGGCTCTTCACCAGCTTCGCCGCCGCCATCGTAGCCGCCGTGTCGCCGGCCGTAGGGGCATCAAGCGTGCCATACGTCTGTTCGCCTCCCGTCTCGGCAAACGGC
>CAMPAA010000063.1 GCA_946631345.1 uncultured Verrucomicrobiota bacterium | reverse complement strand
CGTACGCGGGCGGCAGGCTCGTCGCGGCTGATGGCACGGTGCGCACCGAGGGCCCCGCCAGCGGCAGCGTGAAGGTCACTACGGCAGGCGGCACCGCCACGCTCGACGTGACATTCACCACGCCGTAAGCGGGGGTGGGAGCGGCGCGTGGGGACACGCGCCCTCCCGTTTTCCGCGTTGATGTCATCGCGCCTTCCAACCTATAACCTTTAACCTTCGCCGCGCCATATCATTGAGGCGGTGCATGGGGAGGCACAGAAATTTTCCCGTTTGTTGCGCGTTTATGGTACAATAACGCGCCATGAACAACAATAAAGCGACTTCGTTCCGGTGGATCATCTGCGCGATGCTTTTCGCCGCCACTACCGTAAACTACCTTGACCGGCAGGTCCTCTCCCTTACGTGGAAGGATTTCATCTCTCCGGAGTTCAACTGGACTGATAACGATTACGGCACCATCACGGCCGTGTTCTCGATCATATATGCGCTGTGCAACCTTTTTGCCGGCAAGTTCATCGACAGGCTCGGCACCAAGAAGGGCTACCTTTGGGCAATCTTCATCTGGTCGCTCGGCGCATGCCTGCACGCCGGCTGCGGGGTGGGGACCGCTGCGCTCAAGGCCGCAGGTTTCGTGGGCATGATGGGTATAACGGTGTCCGTATGGCTGTTTCTCGCGTGCCGCGCGGTTCTCGCGCTTGGCGAGGCCGGCAACTTCCCCGCCGCCATCAAGGTGACCGCCGAATACTTCCCCAAGAAGGACCGGGCGTTTGCGACGTCGATCTTCAACTCAGGCTCGTCGGTTGGCGCGCTCGCCGCACCTCTGACAATACCGCTTCTTGCGAAGTTCTGGGGCTGGGAGATGGCGTTTATCGTGATTGGCGCGCTCGGCTTCATCTGGATGGGGTTCTGGGTGTTCTTCTATGGCAAGCCGTCCGCGAGCCGCTTCGTCAACGAGGCCGAGCTTGCCTACATAAACCAGGATGACGGCGAGGCCGCCGCCCCTGCCGCCGAAAAAGCCGGCGGGAAGGGCATCAGCTACCTCAAGGCGTTTTCGCTGCGCCAGACGTGGGCGCTGGTTCTCGGCCGATTCCTGACCGATGGCGTGTGGTGGTTCTTCCTGTTCTGGACTCCTGGCTACCTCTCCGACCAGTTCGGCTACAAGAGCGATTCTGGCATGGGCATGGCGCTGATCTTCACGCTCTACGCGATAGTGACGTTTGTGTCGATCTACCTCTGCAAGCTCCCGACATACATGGTCGACCGCAAGGGCATGAACCCCTACGAGGGGCGCATGGTGGCGATGTTCGTGTTCGCATGTTTCCCGCTTCTCGCGCTTGGCGCCCAGCCGCTCGGCGCGGTGTCGGCGTGGTTCCCGGCGATCCTCATAGGCTTCGCGTGCGCGGGTCACCAGGCGTGGAGCGCCAACGTGTATTCCGTTGTCGGCGACATGTTCCCGAAGTCGACCATCGGCACCTTGACGGGCATAGCGCAGTTCGCCGCCGGATGCGGAAGCTTCATGGTCAACAAATGCGCAGGCAAGCTCTTCACGTATGCGGCAGAGCAGGGAGAGGCGTTCGCTTTCTGCGGATATTCCGGCAAGCCCGCCGGCTACATGATCCTCTTCAGCTACTGCGCCGTCGCGTACGTCATCGGATGGTGCTGCATGAAGACGCTCGTGCCGAAGTACAGGCCCGTCGTCATCGACTGAACTGATGCGATTTCCAAACGGAAAAGACAAGAAGGAAAGAAAAATGAAACTGGAAGAACTGAAGGGAAAGACCGTCGGCGTATGCGTGTCGGGCGGTCTTGATTCAAAGACGATCTGCTGCGTGCTGCTTGACGCCGGCGTGAAGGTGAAGGCGTTCTCCGCCAATGTCGGCCAGCCGGACGAGAAGAACATCAACGACATCAAAAAACGCATGGCTCCGACAGGCGTGAAGACCGAGATCGTGGATGTCACGAAGGAGATGGCCGATATCTGCTTTGAGACCGTCAAGTGCCAGGCGATGTACGACGGCGGCTACTGGAACTCTACGGGCATCGCGCGTGCGGTCACCGTTCAGAAGCTTCTGCCCGCGATGAAGAAGGCCGGGTGCGTGGCGCTCGTACACGGCGCAACGGGGCGCGGCAACGACCAGATGCGCTTCGAGCGCTACACCAACGTGCTCGACCCCAATTTCGGAGTGTACGCGCCGTGGCGCGATTCGGAGCTGCTCAAGAAGTTCCCCGGCCGCACGCAGATGGTGGAGTTCCTCGCCAAGCGCGGCATCGTGGCGTTCGTCGGCACAAAGAAGAAGTATTCGACCGACGCGAACCTCGCCGGCCTCTCCCACGAGGCTGAGGACCTGGAGTCGATGGAAACCTCCATGCGCATCGTGAAGCCCACGATGGGCGTGTGGCCCGAGGATGCGCCGAACAGGGTCGAGAAGATCGCGCTGAAGTTCGAGAAGGGCCGCTGCGTCGCGGTGAACGGCAAGCGCATGAGCCCGTTTCAGGTCATGCTTCTCGTCAACAAGATCGGCGGCCGCAACGGCATCGGCATGAAGCATGCGCTCGAGAACCGCATCATCGGCACGAAGAGCCGCGGCGTGTACGAGGCACCTGGCATGGAAGTGCTCTCGTGGGGTCTCAAGTACATCTACGAAGGCATCATGGATCGCAGGTCCACCCTGCTGTTCCAGCAGCTCTCCAAGCTCGTCGCCGACCAGATATACGATGGCCGCTGGTTCGATCCCGCCACGCAGGCGGCGCGTGCCGCCATACAGGTCTGGGCCGACAAGGCGACGGCGGAGGTGACGCTCGGCCTCTACAAGGGCAACATCTTCTTCGAGTCGCTGAAGGGGCTCAAGGCTACGATCTACAACGAGGCCGACAGCTCGATGGAGGCGTCCAACGGCCTCAATCCGCACTCTTCGCAGGGCTTTGCGGAGATACAGTCCGTGGAGGCGAAAATGCTCGCCAAGAGCGGGCAGATCAAGGCGTAAGGTGCATGTGGGCCGGCATCGGAAAGACTGCGGCGCTGACAGGGCTGCTCGCGCTCTGCGCGACAGCCCGCGCCGCTGAAAATGTCGACCTGTACGACTATCCCCGCCTCCATGTTCCGCATACCATCCTACGCGTTCAGCTGATGAAGGCTGTGCGCGAGGGCAACATAACCAACATGGAGGCGATTTGCCGCAAAGGGCTTGCGCTCATGCCAGGAGACGCCACATGGCAGTACAACCTCGCATGCGCGCTGGCCTACCGTGCCAAGCCGGACGCCGCACTTGATGCGCTTGAGATTGCGGTCAAGGCAGGTTTCAGGAACGCCAAGGCGATAGAGGAGGATGGCGACCTCAAGCGGATATCCTCAAACGTGCGGTTCAAGGCGATAGTGCAGGAGGCGCGCGACACCGCCGATCTTCCGGTGCCGGGGGTTCCGCGCCCGCAGACGGCGCGGCTCACCCAGGGCACGCGGCTCGTGCTTACGCGGCCCAACCTCTCATGGGACTTCGACCGGGGGCTCTATGTCGCGAATTTCAGGTTCCTCCGTGGCGCGAGCGAATCGCCGGAAGCGCGCGCGGCCAACTATAACGGTCCAGCCAAGGAACTTTTGGCGGTGTGGTTGGCCGACGGTACGGCCGCTGGAAACGCCGGCGACCTCTACATAAACCGCGACCGCGACCACTCACGCGTCAAGCTCGAGGATTTTCCGCTCCTTTCCGAACTCCGTTTCGAGGGGGCCGCGAAGCGAAAGGATGTGGACAAGGCGATTCCAAATACGCTTTATCCCGGAGCGGCGGTCGTCGGCAACGCATCCCTCGGCGTATCAACCACAAACGCCCTAATTTCGCTTGTGCGCGCGGCCATGCAGGATGCCGCCGCCATGCTGTCGCTGCAGCAGTGCTACCTTGAAAACCAGTTCTGGGCGTTTCCTGCGCTCAAGGATTTCGATCCGTCGGCCGGATTGGACCGGCTGAACGGTGTTACGCCCTGCGCGCTGATGTCGGTGGGAGTCAGTGGGTCTGACCGCTACTACGTGCGGTCTGCGCTGGCCGCCGCCGCCGCCTTGCGGCCTGACACGAAGAAGTCGGTGCTTGAGCGCAACCTGTTCGGCCCGCTGATGCAGTATCTCTTCCGGCGGACGCAAAGGGGCGTTGTGACGGAGGACGACTACCTTTCGCCCAAGGCGCATCCGGCGGCGTTCAGCCGTGCCACCCTCGATCCAGAGCGGATCGTGATGCTGGCTCACGGCCTTGCGCCGGAAACCGTGCCGCCTGCGGTCCTGCCGCTTTCCGCATTCGTCCCGATCCTGCAGACGGACCTTGAGCGGGAGTTCGATTTCCGCTTCAGCCCGCATCCCGCCAACGCCGAGGGGGTCGCGTTCACATGGCGTGTGGTGCACGGGGACGCCAAACGCGTGACGATCACCCCAGGAGAGGGCGGCGACGTGCATTTTTCGGTCGATTGCCGTTCGCTCACGAACCGCATAGATGTTGCCTGCTTCGCAAAGACGGCGGCGAGCGGCTGGGGAGCGCCGTCTTTCGTGAGCTTCTACCCGCTGGCCGCGCCTTCCGCCCGATGATTCCGTCGGTTCCGGCATTTGAAGTTAAACGGCGGGTCTGGTATAATTCACGGCTTTGTTGGAGGAGGAAGAATGGCGAAGGATGACAAAACGCTGCTGACTAAGTATCTAAAGAAGATACTGAACTCTAAGGTGTATGACGTGGCGATAGAGACGCCGCTGGAAGAGGCGGTCTCGCTGTCGCGGAAACTGGGGGCTACTTTTCTGCTTAAGCGCGAGGATCTGCAGTCGGTTCACTCGTTCAAGCTGCGAGGAGCGTACAACAAGATGTCCCAGCTGCCGGCAGAGGCGCTCGCGAAGGGCGTGCTGGCGGCCTCCGCAGGCAACCATGCGCAGGGCGTGGCGCTTTCGGCGAAACGCCTTGGATGCAAAGCGACGATTGTGATGCCGGTCACGACCCCAGACATAAAGGTGAACGCGGTGAAGGGCCACGGGGCGCAGGTGGTGCTGTCGGGAGACAGCTATTCGGATGCGGCCGAGACCGCAGCCCGTCTCGTCCAGGAGCGCAAGCTCACTTTCATCCCGCCATATGACGACGAGGACGTGATCGCGGGGCAGGGAACGGTCGCGATGGAGATACTGCGGCAGCATCCCGATCCGCTCAGCGCGGTCTTCGTGCCAATTGGAGGAGGCGGGTTCGCCGCAGGCGTGGCGGTATACGTGAAGGCGGTTCGGCCCGAAGTCAAGGTGATCGGCGTTGAGCCGGAGGATTCCGACTGCATGGACCGATCCATACGGGCGAAGCGGATAGAGGTGCTTGACGAGCCCGGGCTCTTTGCGGACGGCGTGTGCGTGAAAAAGCCCGGTCGCATCACGTTCGACCTTTGCCGACGTTTCCTGGACGGCATAGTGCGGGTGTCAACGGCGGAGACCTGCGCCGCAATCAAGGACGTGTTCGAGGCGACCCGCGCGATCTGCGAGCCGGCCGGAGCGCTCGCACTTGCGGCCGCGAAGAAATGCGCGAAGAAGGGGGAGACGTACGCCTGCATCGTATCCGGCGCAAACATGAACTTCGACCGCATCCGCTTCGTGTCGGAGCAGACGGAGATCGGCGAACGCCGCGAGGCCATCCTCGAGTGCCGCATACCAGAGAGCATGGGCGCGTTCAAGATGTTCATCCGCAAGCTTGGCCGGCGGAACATAACGGAGTTCAACTACCGTTACTTCGATCCCGAAAAGGCGTATGTGTTCGTTGGGCTGTCGGTATCCGACAAGGAGGAGACGAAGCGCCTCATAGATCAGCTCACGGCGGCGAAGATCGGCACAATAGACCTTTCGGACGACGAGCTGGCAAAAGAGCATATCCGCCACATGGTTGGCGGCCATACGCGCGGAATCCACGACGAGGTCGCCTACACGTTCGAGTTCCCGGAGCGGCCAGGGGCGCTTATCGCGTTTCTTGAGGCGATCTCCAGCCACTGGAACATCACCCTGTTCCACTACCGCAACCACGGCGCCGACCACGGAAAGGTGCTCGTGGGCATGCAGGTGCCGCCTGCGGAGCGCGCAAAGGCCACTCGCGTGTTCAAGGCGCTCGGCTATGCGTTCCGGGATGTATCCAACAATCCAGCCTACCGTCTCTTCCTTGGAAACCGTGGTTGAGGCAAGGACAGCACCGTGCAGAACGGGAGGCGCGAACAAATCGCCAAGGCATGTTGCCATAATCATGGATGGCAACGGGCGGTGGGCTTCTGCGCACGGGCTGGTGCGGCTGGCCGGGCATCGCGCCGGCGCAAGGACGGTTGAGCGCGTCGTCGATTGGTGCCGGGATGCCTGCATAGGATATCTGACGATCTATGCGTTTTCCACCGAGAACTGGAGCCGGTCAAAGGCGGAGGTCTCTGGGCTGATGAAACTGATGGGTCTGATGCTCCGTGAGAAATCCGGCGCTTTCCTCAAGTCAAACGTCAGGCTGAGGGTTGTCGGCCGGCGAAGCGACCTGCCGCTTTCCCTGCAGCGTCAGATCGCTTCCGTAGAGGAAAAGACGGCGGCATGCGACGGCATGCAGCTGTTGATCGCCGTATCCTACGGAGGACGGGCCGAGATTGCGGAGGCGGCGCGCCGCTACGCATGCGACGTGCGGGACGGGCGGGCCGATGCATCTGCTCCGCCCGATGACGATGCGTTCAGGCGCTACCTGTACGCCCCGGACGTTCCCGATCCCGATCTGATCATACGGACTTCCGGCGAATTCAGGCTCTCGAACTTCCTTCTTTGGCAGAGCGCCTATGCAGAGTTCTGGACGACGCCTGTGCTGTGGCCGGATTTCGCGAAGGCGGATTTCGATGCGGCGCTGGAGGCCTATGCCACCCGCGACAGGCGCATGGGAGGTCGCCGGGCATGACCCCTGAAATGGTCAAGCATCTGCCCGAGGCGGAGCTGCCCGCGCTGGCCCAGCGGGTCAGGGATGTCATACTCGAGACGGTCTCCGCCAACGGCGGGCATCTCGCCGCTTCGCTTGGCACGGTGGAGTTGACCATCGGATTGCTGCGCGTGTTTGATCCCCCGGCAGACAAGGTGCTGTGGGATGTGGGGCATCAGGCCTACGGATGGAAGATCCTGACGGGACGGGAAGAGGCGTTTGGGCGGCTCCGTCGCCACAACGGGATTTCAGGCTTCCCAAACCCTGCGGAATCGCAGTACGACGCGTTCGTGGCGGGCCATGCAGGCTCAGCCATTGCGGCGGCGACGGGCTTTGCCGCCGCGCGAGACCGCATGGGCGGCGGCCATGTGGTTGCCGTGGTCGGCGACGCCTCGCTGACGAACGGCGAGTCGCTGGAGGCCCTGAACAACTGCACGTCGCTGGCGGAGAAGATGATCGTCGTGGTCAACGACAACGCGATGTCAATCTCGAAGAATGTCGGAGCGTTTGCGCGCACTCTGGGGCGGCTGCTTTCGGATTTGCGCTACAACCGTGCGAAGGCAGCAGCCGAGCGAGCCGGTCATCGGATGCGCCTCACATTCCTGCGGCCAGCCTATCATCGCGCCGAGCAGGTGCTCAAGTCTTTCTGGCTGACGAACTCGCTTTTCGAGTCGCTGGGGCTGCGCTACATCGGCCCTGTCGACGGCCATGACCTGAAGGCGGTGATATCGGCCTTGCAGGTGGCGAAGGAGGACAAACGGCCGGTCGTGGTGCACGTCGTCACCAAGAAGGGCAAGGGATTTCCACCGGCGGAGGCAAATCCGGCAAGGTGGCATGGAGTTGGCCCGTTCGACCTCAAGGCGGCGTCTATGCCGGCCGACGGCGGCGGGGCGCCGACATGGAGCGAGTGTTTCGGATCGGCGCTGACGGATGCCGCCCGCAGGGATGGCAGGGTGTGCGCAGTCGTTGCGGCCATGAAGGAAGGTACGGGCCTTTCGGCGTTTGCGGAAGAGTTCCCCGGAAGGTTCTTCGATGTCGGCATATGCGAGGAGATGGCCGTCACGTTCGCCGCCGGGCTGGCGCGCGCGGGGATGCGGCCTGTCGTGGCCATCTACTCTACGTTTCTTCAGCGCGCCATAGACCAGATACAGCATGACGTGTGTCTCCAGCGTCTGCCGGTGGTGTTTGCCGTGGATCGTGCGGGATGCGTGGGCGCTGACGGCGCTACGCATCATGGCCTTTACGACATCCCTCTGCTGCGTCCGCTCACGGGGATGCGGATTGTGGCGCCTACCTGCGCCGGTGAACTGAAGGCCTTGCTTGACGAGTCGCTCGCGGCAGAAGGACCCACCGCCATCCGCTACCCGAAGGGGGCGGCGTGCGCCGAAACCGAATGCCGTGCAGCGCCCTCCGGAAAGGCGGTGACGGTTGAGCTTCTCGCGGTTGGAGACCAGGTCGAAAAGGCTGGGAAGGTGCGCAGGCTGCTGTCGGAGAGAGGAATTGAGGCGACCGTGGTTCCAGTGAGCCGCGTGAAGCCATGCGCCCCTCTGAAGCGACCTTCAGGGCGGATGGTCGCTACGCTGGAGAACGGCGTGGTCGCAGGCGGATTCGGCGAAAGCATTGGAGCGGACATCCGGTTCGGCTGGCCGGATGCGCTGATCGGCCATGGGTCGGTTGACGAACTGGAGCGCATGTTCGGATTCGACGCCGAGTCGGTGGCAGACGAGATATGCAAACGGGCCGGAAAGTGAAAGGTGGCATGTATGGCTAAAGAACATGGTGTAGCCGGTGAATGGGCGCGGGTGAGAGGAACGGTCCTTTCTCTCTGGCCGCTGTTCCTTTCCTTCATCCTGCTTGGCGCATTCATGGCGGCGCTGCTGCTGGGGCGCGATGCATGGCTGTTCGGCGGGCTGTTTGTGGCGGCGCTGGTCATGGTGGCGGTCTATTGGCGCCGCGGCCTGCGGCGGGTGGAGAGCTTCTTCCGCGGTGCGCGCGGCGAGGAGCGTGTGGCGGGCGTGCTGTCCAACCTTCCCGGGCAGTGGCACGTGTTTCACGATTTCGTGGCGGGGCGCGAGCATGTGGACCACGTGATCGTGGGGCCTGCTGGAGTGTTCTCTGTGGAGACGAAGAGCTGGCGCGGGAAGGTGGAGCTTGTCGAAGGCCACATACTCGCGAATGGCTCGCTGCCGTCCAGGGATCCGGCTGCGCAGGCGCTCCGCGAGGCCGACCAGGTGCGCACTGCCCTGAAGCGGTTGGGTTACGGCGGAACGGTGGTTCCGATGGTCTGCTTCGCGTCGGATACGTTCGCTGGCGGCACGGAGACGTCCGGCCAGGTGGTGGTGATCAACGCCAACGCGGTTCAGGATTGGTTAGCGGCGCAGCCGCAGGCTGTCCCGCCAAATGAGCTTGAGAGGCTTGTACGACTGATGGAGTCTGGGCGATGAAAGGGAAGTGTGAGATGAAAACGAGAGTGTTGCTGGCCGCATCGGCGATATGGATTGCGGCGGTGTCTGCGGCGGAAACGAACGCACCGGCTGCGCTGGCGCCGCAGCCATACTATGGGCGTGTAGCGCAGGAGATCGTGAAGAGGCTTGAGCGCAAGCACGTGCTGCGCCATCCGTTCGACGACGCAATGAGCCGCCGTGCATGGACTAACCTCGTGGAGAGCTACGACTACAGCCATATGGTGTTCCGGAAGCCGGACATTGAGCGATTCGCTGCGATGGAGGCGAAGATAGACGATGCGCTGAGGTCTGGCGACGTGTCCTTCGTGTACGAAATGCACGGTCTTTTTCTCAGGCGAATAGCCGAACGCGTCGATTTCGTCACGAACCTCCTGATGAAGACCGAGTTCGATTTCTCGGTGGATGAAGACTACCAGTGGAAGCGCAAGGATTCCGATTGGCCTGCCACGCAGGCGGATCAGGACGAGCTGTGGCGCAAACGCATAAAGAACGAGATGCTCTCGATCGTGCTCAACCGCGAACTCGACAAGGAGGAGGCCGACAAGGAGGAGGCGGAGAAGAAGGAGCCGGAGAAGAAAGAGGCGGAAGAGAAGGGCGACGACGACGATTTCAAGGAGCCGGAACTGACCCCAAAGGACAACCTCCTCAAGCGATACCGCCAGTATGTGCAGGTGCTCACCGAGCCAGACGAGGAAATGGTGTTCCAGCGCTACATGAGCGCTGTATGCCAGGCGTACGACCCGCACTCGGACTACATGACGCCCACGCGCAAGGAGGACTTCGACATGGATATGTCGCTCTCCCTGTGCGGCGTGGGGGCGGTGCTGTCAATGGATGATGGCGCGCTGAAGATCGTAGAGGTCATGAAGGGCGGCCCCATAGATCGCGACAGGCGCATAAAGCGGGGCGACAAGATCGTTGGCGTAGGGCAGGGCGATGGCCCCATCGAGGACGTGATGTACAAGCCGATGCGCAAGTCCATAAAGAAGATTCGCGGCCCGAAAGGGTCGAAGGTGGTGCTTGAGATCGTCCCGCGCAGCGATCCGTCAGGAGCGACGCGCAAACGCATCGCGATCATCCGCGATGAGATCAAGCTGGACGAGCAGGCGGCCACCGGGCGCGTGGAGAAGGTCGTGTGCAACGGCGTGACGAATTCGTTCGGCTACGTGAAGCTGCCCAGCTTCTACCGCACTTTTGACAAGCAGCCCGACGACCCGTCGTTCCGGTCCTGCTCTTTTGACGTCGCAAAATACGTAGCGCACTTCAATGCCGTGGATTCCCAGGGCATGATCCTCGATCTGCGCGGCAATGGCGGCGGAGCCCTGCCCGAGGCGGTGTTCCTCGCTCAGCTCTTCCTGTGGCCGTCATACCGGGGCAATCCCATCCCGGTTGTGCTGATCCGCGACCCGCGCGGCCTCCAGGCGCTTCCTGTGTTCCGCGACCAGCCGTGCTTCGCATACCGCAAGCCGCTGATCGTCCTCACCGACCGCGCCTCAGCCTCCGCATCTGAGATTGTGGCGGGAGTGCTCAAGGATACGGGGCGCGCGCTGATAGTCGGCGACCACTCCACGCATGGCAAAGGCACGGTGCAGGAGGTGATAAACAGGATCGGGCCAGAGAAGTTCGGCTCCGTGAAGGTCACCACATCGCGCTTCTACCGTGTGAACGGCAGCTCCACTCAGGTAAAGGGCGTGGAGGCCGATATCAACCTCCCGAGTTTCCTCGAGGAGCTCGACATCGGCGAGGACAAGCTTCCGAACGCCCTTCCCTGGACGCGCGTCGGCGGCGCTCCGCATCCGCGCGTATGGAACCTCAACGACTACGCCGGCGCGCTGAAGGCACTTTCCGAGGCCCGCCTGAAGGACAACCCCAAATATGCGGCTCACCTCAAGCTTGTGAAGCTCTTCCACGACAACACTGCGTCAAAGACCGTCTCGCTTGAACGCGCCAAACGCCTCGCCCAGATGCGCGAAGAGCGCGAGATGCGCAAGGCCGAGGAGAATGCCGACATGGAGGACGACGACTTCCCGGGCGACACGCCGTCCGTGGGCTCTGGCCGTGGAAAGGGCGGGAAGCGGGACGATGTTGTGCTCACCGAGGCATTCAACATCCTCGCGGACCTCGTGAAGCTTACGGGGGGCAACGACGCGCCCGACACCCCTGATGCAACCACTTCGGCTTTCTGGTCCATATTCGGAGGTCAGCAATGAACAAGATACGCTTTACGAAAATGCACGGTGCCGGCAACGACTTCGTGCTGGTGGACGACCGTGATGGCTCCTTCCCGGAACGCGGCAATTTGATAGCGGCCATGGCTGCGGACCATACCGGCATCAGCTGCGAAGGTGTGATATTCGTGCAATGCTCCGCAAAGGCCGATTTCAGGATGACCTTCTACAACCCAGACGGCACGGAGGCGGAGCTGTGCGGCAATGGTGCGCGGTGCGTGGCCGCCTTCGCGAAGAGGATCGGTGCCGTGAAGGCGAATGCCATGACGTTCGATACCGGTGCTGGCCTGGTGGATGCCGAAATCGTTGACGAAGGGCTGGTCAAGGTGTGGATGCCGGAGCCGACCAACCGTAGATACGGAATGGTTGTCGAGCGCGATGGCGATACTCCGGTGAATGGCGACTATCTGGTTGTCGGCGTCCCGCACTTTATCGTGCCCGTGCCAAACGTCGCAAAGGTTGACGTCGTGCGGGAGGGGCGTGCGCTCCGGCTGTCTCCAGTGTTCGCCCCAAGCGGCACGAACGTTGATTTCGTGCAGTACATCGCGCCGAGCAAGGCCATAATACGCACGTACGAACGTGGAGTGGAGGCGGAGTCTGGCGCATGCGGCACGGGAGCCGTGGCTGCGGCCGTGGCAGGCATGGAGGCTCACGGGATGTCCCTCCCTATGCATGTGCGCTCGTCGCAGGGCTACGATCTGGCGGTTGAAGGCGACTACCGTCAGTCGCAGGGCACGGGCTTTGTGCTTACCGGACCAGTCCGTACGGTCTTTGAAGGCGAAATGGATCTCGATCTTCTGTCTACGGAGCCGTGAGTACGCTGCTCTTCTGTTGCTTTATGGTATAATCGGGCGCATGAAGAAAGTATCGGTAGCGATTCTGCTTTGTGCGCACGCGTTTGCCGCGCCGCTCGCCTCTAACGGATATCCTGCAGCGCGGCATTTCGACAGCGCCCATCTGCTGCGCGTTGCGCTGCCGATGGGCGGAATAGGGTGCGGCTCCATCTCCCTCTCCGGGCGTGGCGAACTTGTCGATTGGGAGATAATGAACCGCGCGAACAAGTCGATGAGCGAGAGCGAGCGAGGGCCCGTGTCGAGGACGTTCTTCGCGATTCGCGTGAAGGGTGGCGGCCACGAGTCCACCACGATGCTTGCGGGGCCCATCCATCCGACGGAGCTTTATGCGGCAGAGGGGAACTGCGTGCCGCAGAGCGGGCTGCCGCGTTTCCGGGAGGCGTCCTTCGACGGCGCGTTTCCGTTCGGCACCGTGCATCTTGCCGACGGCGACCTGCCGGTCAAGGTCGAAATCCGTGGCTTTTCGCCGTTCATCCCCGGCGACAGCGCCGCGAGCTCGCTGCCGGTTGCGGCGCTCGAATACGAGGTGGAGAATCTTTTGCCCGAGCCGATAGAGGTATCCGTGGCCGCGTTTGTCCGCAACATCGTTGGCAACGACGGCAACCCTACAGGCTTCAGCCATCGCCGCCTCACGCGAACCGGCGGTGAGAAGGGTAACTGTACGAAGTACCGGGAGGGCGCAGGACTGCGCGGCATAATGTGCTTCACGGAGGGTGTGGCGACGAATTCGCCTGCGTGGGGTTCGTTCGCGCTTTCCACGCCAGATGTTGACGGCTCGCTGTCGTTCCGCGAATCTTTTGCGCCGAACAGATGGAGCGGCACGGCGCTTGACTTCTGGGACGACCTTTCGGATGACGGCGAGCTGACGCCGCGTACGGATCCGGGCGAGCCGCACGGCGGCCTCTGCCTGAAGAAGACGGTCGCGGCTGGCGGCAAGGCCCTGTTCCGCTTTGCTTTCACCTGGAACTTCCCGAACAGGCCGGCATGGGATGACGTGCGCGTGATCGTTGGCAACTGGTATTCGCGGTTCTATTCCGACGCATGGGACGCGGCGGAGAGGATCGTGCCGCGCCTTCCTGAGCTTGAGGGGCGTTCGCTCGCGTTCACGCACAGGGTGCTCGCGCTTGACGTGCCACATGAAATAAAGGAGGCCGCGCTTGCCAACCTCTCCGTCCTGAAGAGCCAAACCGTCTTCCGGGTTCCGACGGGTCATCTGCTCGGCTGGGAGGGCGTGTTCGACCACGAAGGCTCCTGCAAGGGAAGCTGCACGCATGTGTGGAACTACGAGAACGCCGTGGCGTGCCTTTTCCCCGATCTTGCACGGTCGATGCGCGAGGTGGAGTTCCGATATGCGCTGAACCAGAAAAACGGCGCGATGGCGTTCCGCGTCCCGCTGCCGCTCGGCGCGAGACCTGGCAACGGCGTCGCCGCCGACGGGCAGATGGGGTGCATAATGAAAGCCTACCGCGACTGGCGAATCTGCGGCGACGACAGGTGGCTTGCATCCATCTGGCCGAACGTTAAGAAGGCGCTGTCGTTCGCTTGGATCAAGCCCGAGGACTGGACCTGGAACGCCAAATGGCGCAAGGGAGGGTGGGATGTCGGCAAGACCGGCCTCATGGACGGCGAACAGCACAACACCATGGACGTGAACTACTATGGGCCGAATCCGCAGATGGGATTCTGGTACCTTGGGGCGCTTCGGGCCGCAGAAGAAATGGCCAAGGCGATGAATGACGGAGATTTCGCCAAGGAATGCCGCGCGATATACGAAAAGGGGACGAGGCGCATAGACGCGGAGCTTTTCAACGGCGACTACTACGAACAGCGCATAACCGAGGGGCACGGCGATCTTCCGTTTCAGCTTGGCCGGTGCTGCCTCGTGGATCAGCTTGTCGGACAACAGATGGCGCACCTGTGGGGTCTTGGCGATCTGGCGAAGAGGGAGAACCTCAGGAAGACATGCGAGTCGATCATGAGATGGAACTGGCGTCACGACTTCTCCCGGCATTTCAACAACATGCGCACATACTGCGCAGGCGGCGAATCCGGACTCCTGATGGGCGCGTGGCCCCGTGGCCGCCTCAAGACCCCTTTCCCCTATTTCGGCGAGGTGATGACAGGTTTCGAGTATGTCGCGGCGGCGGAGATGATATTTCAGGGAATGGATGCCGACTCGCTGAAGGTTGTGAAGGCCGTGCGCGACCGTCATGACGGTCTCAAGCGCAATCCGTTCAGCGAGCCGGAATGCGGACACAACTATGCGCGGTCGATGGCCTCGTGGAACTGTCTCCTGGCCTGGCTCAAGATGCATGGCGGCAGGGTTGAAGACGTGATATGGAGATGATTCCCCGCCATTTTTTGAACGAGGGAATGCGCCGCACCCGCATGGATAAAGGCTGAAGTGCGTTTCGGTATGTA
>CAMPAA010000062.1 GCA_946631345.1 uncultured Verrucomicrobiota bacterium | reverse complement strand
TGACGGACGGGACAGAGCCCGTCCCTCCCTGATGCAAATCAAACCCTTTAATCGCCGAAAAATGGCGCAGGTCAAGATTTTGCTGTCGCGGTCAAGATTTTGCTTGCATCGGGAGGTGGGATTTGGTATCTTTCCCCTGTTTCACCTGAATTGGCCGGGTGGCCTTGGATGGTGGAGCAGACAGATTACCCGCGCGGGCGGGCGGCGAGCAACCGTAGTCGCCTCCGCGTTTGGGATAGCGTCGAGTGAAAGCGTAGGAACCTCTCACTTGAAGACGTCCAGAAGAAGCACTGCATTCGTGCAGTTTCGCCTCCTTCGGTGTATCTTCAAAAGGTTCATCCTACGCACCTCACTCGATGCATCGGACGAGGTGCTTTAGTTTCCACCACCGCTCCGATGTCTGAAACCGGGAACGGCACGTTGCGTCTCTTGCGCCAAGGGTGCGGTGCGTGTTCAATACATGGCGCAAAGGAAAAAAAGATGAAACAGATTGGATACATAGTCATTCTTGCGGGACTTTGCTGCCTTGGCCTTTGGCAATGGCACAAGAAATCCGAAGAGGAACGAATAGAGAGGGCAATGGAACATCAGCGCATGGTGGAGAAAAAAGAGGCGGAGGAAAAACAGCGTGCGGCGATAGCCAAATTCGCTGAAGGAATGTGCAAGAATTATTCCGATAGGCATAAAGAGGCGGAAAAGGAGTTGGCGGACAGCCGCGCAGAGTTTTCGCGTCTGACCACCATTGTTTCAGCGGCAATGTCCGGGAAAGACTCGCACGGCAAGAATCTTGCTTATGATGTGAAGATATTGAATGTCTTGACCAACAGCGAGGTCAACGCACTCGCGGTAAAGCACCTTGGTCTTGATTTCTCGGGATTTACGCCTGAATTCATTGAGCGGACGCAAGATGCGAAGGTTGCCGAAGACAAATACGCCGCCGCAGTAAGGTACATTGACGAAGCATATGCGGAGAACATGAAGCGGGCTGGGACTTGGGCTAAGATGTCTGCTGAGCAGCGGGATGCGGAGTTTGTGAGGCTAAACAAGGAGATCAAACGTCTTGAAGTCAGGCGTGACAAGGAAGAGAAGGAGTACAAAACCATATCCAAACTGCTCATCAAGGGAGATGAACATACGGAAATGGAAAGAATTGCCAAGCAAAATGTAATAAGGCATAAGCTTCGTGACACGCAAGGCGAAATCTCCAAGAGAAGGGCCCAGATAGATTTTCTGCGAAGCCCACAACAGGCCAGCAAGATTGAATCCGATACGGTTTCCCGCATGCAGTCGAGGCAGAGGGAGGCGGATACTATGCGACAGAATGCCATGTACGATGTTGACAGGAGGTTGAAACCGAAGAAATCGCTTGTGGATGTCACGGCAGAGTATGAGGCAAAAACCATTGGCCGGCTACGTGCGGCATTGACCAACAAGATCACCGAGGGGGAAAAGGATGTCAAGAAACTGAAGGATAAGCTTGCGGCGGTGCAGGAGTTCCAGTTGTCTATCCCCGTTACCGATTTGCGGGAGCTATTGCGGCGAAAGGCGAAACTGGATAAATGACCCTTGGCGGCGTGGCATTTGGCCTGTAGATTGCTGTTTTCAGTTCATCCATGCAACGCCGAAAGCTGAACCATTCATCCGCGCGGCCCAACCATGCATCCGCGAGGCGCGTTGGGGGCAACGCGCCATGCGGATGCGACTTCACATTCAGCGGCCGATGAGTGCGCCGACGATTCCGCCGACCACTGCTGCGCCAAAGGCGACTGCGCCTGTGTGGTGGTGGCCGCCATGATGATGGTGCACCACGGTGTGGCGCGGGGGCGGTGGGGGCGGTGGCATGTGGTTGTGGCGATGCCCGTGTGGCGCGTGGTGCATCGGCGCGGGTGCGCGGTAGCCGCCGTGCCTTCCGCGTGGCGCGGCAAGGCATGTTCCAGTGAGCGCCAGGCAGGCGAGGATCGTTCCGAAGGTTTTGACTGTCTTGTTCATATCACACCGTCTCTTTCTTTTTTGTTGTTGTGCGCATCTCGCGCTTACGTTATGCAAGGCGAGTTCGGCGGGATTTCCTGACAGCCTTTTTCATGGTATAATCTGCGGCATGAAAACATACAAGACAAACGGCACGTGTTCGCGCGCAATAAACTATGAGGTGGAGGACGGCGTTCTCACCGCATGCCGGTTCGAGGGAGGCTGTCCGGGCAATACGCAGGGCGTGGCCAAGCTCGCGGTCGGACGGAAGATAGACGAGGTGGTTTCGCTGCTCCGCGGCATCCAGTGCCGCAATGGCACGTCATGCCCAGATCAGCTCGCCCAGGCGCTTGAAGCCGAGATGAAGCCTTCCGCCGGGATTCAGATTCCATGACATCTCACACCCTTGTTCAGGATTTCCTGGGACAAGGGTGTGACCGGGGTGGCATCCATCGGAGGCGGAAGTGTGATATAATTCGCGAATCAGGAGAAAGAACAGATGACGCTTCAAGGTACGATTACCGCTATGGTTACGCCGTTCAGCAGGGATGGCGCTGTCGACTATGGCCGGTTGAAGGAGTTTGTGGACTGGCAGTGCGAGAGCGGCGTTGAGGGGCTGTGTCCGGTGGGGACCACAGGCGAATCTCCCACGCTCGACCATGCCGAGCACCACAAGGTGATAGAGGAGACGATCAAGGCAGCCAAAGGGCGCGTTAAGATCATCGCAGGCACGGGAGCGAACTCCACGGCCGAGGCCGTTTCGCTGACGAAGGCGGCGATTGCGATGGGCGGCGCGGACGCCTGTCTGCAGGTGACGCCATACTACAACAAGCCAAATCCCGAAGGGCTTTATAGGCACTTCATGACCGTGGCAGACCTCGGTTTGCCCGTTGTGTTGTACAACGTGCCCGGACGCTCCGGGAAGGAGATTCCGCTTGACGTGGTGGAGCGTCTCTCCGCCCATCCGAAGATCGTGGCAATCAAGGAGGCGGCCGGGTCTGTGGAGCGCGTCAGCGCGATCAAGACGCGCTGCCCTTCGCTCACGGTGCTCTCCGGCGACGATTCGCTGGCGCTGCCCATGATCTCAGTTGGGGCGTCCGGGGTGATCTCGGTGGCGTCCGACGTGATTCCGCGCGAGATGAGCGACTTCATCCGCACAGCGCTTTCCGGCGACATGGCGGCGGCGAGAGCGCTGCACCTCAAGTACTACCGCCTCTTCCACAACCTCTTCATCGACACGAACCCGGTCATGGTGAAGGAGGCTCTTGCCCTCATGGGCAGGCTCGACCTCGTGTACCGCCTTCCGCTTTGCGAAACGACGGCGGCGAACCGGGCGGCCATCACAGAAACCCTTAAGGAACTTGGAGTGCTGAAATGAAAGTGGCGATACTTGGTGCGGCTGGGCGCATGGGACACATGCTGTGCGACCTCGTGGACAAATCCGAGGAGCTTGAGCTGGTCGCGAAGTGCGACGTCCGCGAGGACTATCCGCGCACGTGGCCTGCCGAGACGGAGGCCGTGATCGACTTCACGTTCCACTCTGCGGTGCCTGAGCACATCGCCAAAGCCGCCGAGGACGGCGTGGTGTACGTGCTCGGGACTACCGGCCTTACGGACGAGGAGCAGAAGGCGGTGGATGCGGCGGCGAAGAAAATCCCCGTCATCCAGAGCGGAAACTTCTCGCTCGGCGTGAACCTTCTGCTCGGGCTGGTCAAGAAGGCGGCGGAGATACTTGGCATGGAGTACGACTGCGAGGTGGTGGAGATGCACCACCGCCACAAGAAGGACGCGCCGTCTGGCACGGCCCTGATGCTGGCCAAGTCGGCGGCGGAGGGGCGCGGGCAGGATTTCGACGAAGTGTCGGTCTTTGGCCGCGAAGGCATGGTCGGCGAGAGGCCGCAGGGCGAGATCGCGGTGCACGCGCTGCGCGGCGGCAGCGTGATCGGCGACCACACGGTGATGTTCGCCGGTGATGTCGAGCGCGTTGAGCTTGTCCACAAGGCGCAGAGCCGCGAGGCGTTCGCCGCCGGCGCGCTCCGCGCCGCGCTATGGGCGGCAGGCAGAAAGCCCGGCCTCTACAACATGCGTGACGTTCTCGGGCTATGAAGCGCCGAGTCGCTTTTGCGTGTGCCGCGATGCTGGCGATGGCGGCGTCGGCGGAGTCGTTCGAGTCCAACGGATGCTTTGCGAAGTGGGACGGCTCCACGGTAAGTGTGGGCAACGGAAAGTTCACCCGCACGTATGCTGCGGCCAACGGCGGCCTGCAGACGGTTTCCATTCGGCTTGATGGTGGCCGCGAATGGCTGCGCGGCCAGGCGGCGGGAAAGGGCGGCATTACGGTGTCGTGCAGGGCGGAGCGGCGCAATCCTGCCGGCGTGGAGGGGCTTGCGGTGCGTGTGCAAGTCGGCGAGGCCGAGACCGTCCTGCGCGTGTACCCCGGCGTGGCCGGCGTGCTGAAGGAGCAGACTTTGCAGAGACCTCTGCCGGAGCCGGCCGTCGATGCGGGCAAGGACGCGTACCGGCAGCTCTGCCAGCGCGGGGCGTCGCTGTTTGGCAAGGCGTGTACGGTGGGGGACGCGCTGCAGTTCGCCCCCGGCCACGTGCGGGTCACAAGCTTCACGCTCTTCGACCAGACGGACGTGCGCAACGACCTCGTCAAGAGGAATTCATGGCTTATGCCGTCCTGCCAGCTTGCGGAGGAGGTCTCCGCGACATGCCTCGACGTGCGCGACCTCGCCACTGGCGAAGGGCTTGTGTTCCTGCGGCTGGCGCCGATGCCAATCTCGAGGCCAACCGACATCCCGGACTTCGTGATCAGCTCGATGCACCGCAGCGTGGTGACGCTCGCCAACGGCTATCCGCTGGCTGAGCTGGCGTACGAGGGTGGCGAGGCGGGCCGCATCCGCGTGCTTCAGGATCTCCAGCGCGCGATACGCCCGTACCGCGCAGGCCGCGACGGCGTGTTCCTGTCGAACACGTGGGGCGACGGCAACCGGGACGGCCGCATCAACGCGGACTTCCTCATGAAGGAGGTCGAGGCGGCGGCGGAAATCGGCGTGGACGTGATACAGGTGGACGACGGATGGCAGCGAGGGCGTACCGCAAACACGAACAAGAAGCTTCCGCCCGGCGCAAAGAAGGCGTGGAGCAGCTTCCGTGATGTCGATCCGCGCTTCTGGGAGCCGGACGGCGAGCGTTTTCCGCAGGGGCTTGGGCCGCTTGTCGCCGCCGCGAAGGAGCGCAGGCTGGTGTTCGGCATATGGTTCGGCCCCGACTCCTCCGACAACCTGAGATACTGGGAGGCCGATGCGGACTGCCTTCTGGACTTCTACCGCAGGTTTGGCATACGCTACTTCAAGATCGACGCCCTCCAGATCACTTCGCCCTTAGGATTCGAGCGCAACAGGAAATTCTTCGACAAGATGCTTGTCGAGTCCGGTGCCGACATGGTGTTCGACCTCGACTGCACCGCCGGCATAAGGCCCGGCTACTTCGGGCTGATGGACATTGGCCCGCTGTTCGTGGAGAACCGCTATGCGCGCGAAAGTGGCCGCAAGTACCGTCCGCACCAGACCCTCCGGAACCTTTGGACGCTTGCGCAGGTTGTCGATCCTGTTCGCCTTCGCATGGAGCTTCTCAACCCGGGCAAGAACCAGGCGACGTACGGCGACGATCCGCTGGCTCCGTCACGCTGGCCGGCGGACGCGCTCTTCGCGATCGTGATGACGGCATCGCCGCTCGGCTGGATGGAGCTTTCCGACGTTGGGCCGGATACGCGCGCGGCATGGAAGCCTCTCATCGCCCGCTGGAAGCAGGAGCGGGCGGCAATGCACGGCGGCACCATCTATCCGGTGGGCGACGAGCCCGACGGCTTCTCGTGGACGGGGTTCATCTCATGCGCGAAGGACGGTTCCTGCGCATACGCGCTCCTGTTCAGGGAGCTGAACGGGGATGACGAGTTCGAGCTTGACCTTTCCCGTATTCTTCCTGACGGCGTGTCATTCTCGCGGGCGGAAGTGATCGGCGGGCGCGGCAAGGTGCAGATGAAGGAGAAGGGCGGGGAGCTGGAGGCGGAGATTCCGGCGAAGCTCGATTTTGTGTGGGCCAAACTCCATCACTGACGCATTTGTGGTAGAATACGCGGCATGACAGTCAGTCTATTGTGTTGTTGCGCCGCAGTGCTGGGAACGGCGGCGGTTTCGTGCTCCGCCGCCGTGGTGTATCCGGCGGCCGGCGCGTGCGGCGAGTCGCAGGGGCGCGAGCTTTCGTTCGACAGGTGCGCAAAGGTCGGAGAGGGGTTTGTGCGCGAAGGCGCGGAGATCGTCTGCGACAACGGCGCCGACGCAACGGTGCATCGCGGCGCGAACTGGGTGGTGAAGCTCAACCAGTCCGCCGCCCTGCCGTTCACGGTGACGGCGGAGAGCCGGGCGCTCACCGCCAGCCCGGAAAGCTCGACCGGCTACTCGCTCTACCTCGACATAACCTACACCGACGATTCCAAGCTCTACGGGCAGATCGCGCGGTTCGAACATGCCCCGGCAAAGGGATGGCAGAAGAAGACCGTGGCCGTAGTGCCGGACAAGCCCGTGAAGCACGTATCGTGCTACCTCCTCTACCGCAATGTGCCGGGCGGGGCCAGGTTCCGCGCGCCGCGTCTGGTGGAGCGTTCTGGCTCGGATCTCACATACTACGACACATGCTGCGTGGTGCGGCCCAAGGGGCGCAATCTGGATCGCCCCGCGTTTCTTCTGCGCGATGTCGCGGCGACACGCGGATTCGTGTCGGTGGAGGCTGGCGGCGAGGCTGAAGGCATCTCGCTCGACGTGAAGGAGGAGACGCGCGGCGGGGCGACGTTCTTCGACGTGACGGCCAGGGAACTGAAGGGGCGCGACCGCGCCGTGACGCTGGTGTATGCGCTGCCAGTGCCTGAGGGCGCATCTGCATCATGGCAGGCAAATCCGCGCCTTGCGGTTCCATTCGAGGCGGCGAACGGCGGGCAGCTGCGCATGACTACACCCGTCGGCGCGGGAGAGGGGCAGCTGTCGCGCTGGCCGTTCGGCGCGGTGACGGCGGGCGGCAAGGGGATGGCGCTCGGCATCGACTGCTCTGCGCCGGCGATCTTCCGCGCCACTGCCCATACGCTCATGAGGCAGCTGTTCATCGCGTTTGACCTCGGCTTCGCGAAGGAGCATCCCACGGCGCATTTCCGCTTCGTGCGGTTCCAGTTCCCCGCAGAGCACGGGTTCCGCGGCGCGCTGGCCTCGTACAACGCCCTCTTCCCGGAATTCGCGAAGGTCAGGCTGCGCAGGCACGGCCTGTGGATGGCGTTCCACAAGATAAGCAGCGTAGAGGGCTGGGAGGACTTCGGGTTCGCGGTCAAGGAGGGCATCAACGAGCAGGACTGGGACGACGCCCACGGCATAACCACCTTCCGCTACACGGAGCCCTGCACATGGTGGATGCCCATGCCTGGAACGGCAGGATCGTATACCTTGGCCGACGCCTTCATGGAGGGCGACCGCCGAGCGGCCAACGGCGAAGCGTTCGCGCGGGCGTGGCGGAGTTCGGCGATGCGCGATGCGCAAGGGACTGTGATCGGCCAGGTGCGGGATACGCCGTGGTGCAAGGGCGTGGTGTGGAGCCTGTCGCCGCTGCCGGCCCTGCCCAACGGCGACTTCGCCCACAACTTCAATGCGGCTGAATGGTCGAGGCGCTACGACGGAAAGACCCTGCCGCAGGGCGTTGACGGCGAGTACATCGATTCCGCCGAATGCGGCATACCTCCGCCGCTCGACTTCAACCGCGCGCACTTCGCCTATTCCGATACTCCTCTCGCCTTCGACCCGGAGACGAAGGCTCCAGGCGTCGCAAAGTGTCTCGCCATCTACGAGTACGTGCGTGCGGCGGCGAACCGCTGCCACTCGATTGGCCGCTATCTGATGGGCAACTGCATCCCGCTCCGCTGGCCGTGGCTGGTGCCGTACAGCGACTTTGGAGGGCAGGAGACGAGATGGATACACCACAAGACGGCCCAATGGACTCCTATGGAAGACGACGAACTGCTCTACCGAAGGGCGATGAGCGGCGGCAAGCCGTACTGCTTCCTGATGAACGCGGACTTCGACCGCTTTCCGCACGAGCTGGTGGAAAAGTACATGCAGCGTTCGCTCGCATACGGGCTGTTCGCGTGCTTCTTCAGCCCAAACGCGTCGAACGGGCACTACTTCTCGCGTCCGGAGCTGTACAACCGCGACCGCAATCTCTTCCGCAAGTACGTGCCGCTGTGCCGGCTCGTATCCGAGGCCGGATGGCGGCCCGTCAACACGCTTGCGGTGTCGGATAGCGCGGGGGTGTTTGCTGAGCAGTTCGGTGACCGCTACCTTACCGTGTTCAACCCGGAGGCGCGTCCGCAGGAGGTGCGCCTGCGTTCGCTGCGCGGCGCGAAGCGGGCGAAGGAACTGGTCGCGGGCGGCGAATGGCGCTTCACCGGCGGATTGGCGACGACCACGATCCCGCCTGAGACCGTGAGGCTTCTCGACTTCAAGTGATTGCGATGATAGATTTCCAGAAAGAACTGAATACCGAGCAGTGCGCTGCGGCGACCGCAGGCGACGGGCCGATGCTCGTGCTTGCCGCGGCGGGAACCGGCAAGACGCGCACGCTCGTCCACCGCGTGGCGTACCTCATAGGGCAGGGCGTGCCGGCGGAGCGCATACTGCTGCTCACGTTCACGAACCGCGCAGCGCGCGAGATGACCGAACGCGCCGAGAAGCTCATAGGCTCCGGCGTGGGCGGCATATGGTCGGGCACGTTCCACTCCATATGCGCGAAGTTCCTGCGCCGATACGGCAGCTTCCTCGGCTACAGGCCGGGCTTCACCATCCTCGACGAAGAGGATCAGAAAAAGCTGATGGGGCAGATAATCAAGGAGATCGTCGGCAAGGGCGTGAAGGACTTCGTCAAGAAGGAGTTCATACTGAAGCTCATCTCCGACGCCGCAAACCGCGAGAAGGACTTCCGCACGCTCGTGGAGGTGCAGCAGTCTAAGGTGGCGCTTGACGTGGATAAGGTGGTGGCGTGCGGGGAAATGTACACGCAGCGCAAGAAAGAGCTTGGCGCGATGGACTTCGACGACCTGCTCGTGAACGGGCTGAGGCTCCTGCGCGAGGTGGACGGCGTGCGCGACGAGCTGCAGGAACGCTTCCTGCACGTGCTTGTCGACGAGTATCAGGACACAAACTCCCTTCAGGCGCAGTTCACCGACATCCTCGCCGCGAAGCACCGCAACCTGATGGTCGTGGGGGACGACTTCCAGTGCATCTACACGTGGCGCGGCGCGCAGTTCGAGAACATCATGCAGTTCCCGAACCGCTGGGCGGGATGCCGCATACTGAAGCTGGAGCGCAACTACCGTTCGCTCGCACCGATACTTGACGTGGCGAACGTCGTGATGAAGGACGTGACGCATCAGTTCGAGAAGACGCTCCGCCCATTCCGGTCCGCTCAGGGGCTCAAGCCGCAGCTCTACCGCATGTGGGACGGCCACGCGCAGGCCGAGCTGATACTGAAGCTCGTTGGGCATCTGCGCGGGCAGGGGTTCACATACAGGGACATCGCGATACTCTACCGGTCGCACTTCACCTCGATCGACATACAGCTCGCCCTCACGCGCGCCCGAATCCCGTTCCGCATAACGAGCGGGCTGGGCGTGTTCGAGCAGCTCCACGTGAAGGACGTGCTGGCGTTCCTGCGGCTCCTGCTGAACCCGCAGGACGAGATGAGCTTCTTCCGGCTCATAGGCCTGCTCCCGGGCGTGGGCGAGGTTTCGCTGCGCAAGTACTGGATGAAGCTCGGCCGCAGCTTCGATCCCGGCAGCGGAATGGACCGCCTCTCGCTCGGCGAGATGCTTTCGCCGAAGGCGAAGGTCGGGTGGGAGGGCCTGCAGAAGGCTTTCGCCGCCGCTCCTGAGCACCTGGCCAACGGCGACGAGGGGCGTCCGATCGAGGATTTCATCCATTTCTTCTACGGCGACCACCTGCGGCGGCAGTTCGATGAGGAGGACGCCGCGGGCCGTCTGGAGGATCTGGTGGAGCTCCAGTCGCAGATTGCGTCTTTCCAGACCGGGCTGCGCGGATTCCTGGAGGAGGTCGCCCTTATGACGAACCTCGACGCGCAGAACCGCGCCACGCTGCCGCAGGACCATCTGCAGCTCTCGACCATACATCAGGCGAAGGGCATGGAATGGCCTGTCGTCATCCTGCCGTGGCTGGTCGATACGATCTTCCCGTCCGCGCGAAGCGTGGAGGACGGCAACATTGACGAAGAGCGGCGGCTGTTCTATGTGGCGGTGACGCGTGCGAAGGACCGGCTGTACCTGTGCGAGCCCCGCTCCAAGAAAACTGCGGAAGGGGGCATGTGCCCCGTGGAGCCCTCGCTGTTCGCGCGGGAGATACCGCCGGAGCTGTACGACGAGCACGAGGTGCGATCCGTCTCGCCGGCCTACGAACGCCCCCGCTCACGGGGTGACCGCTGGGGCGGATGGGGCGGCGGCCCGTCCCGCGACCACCGCCCGGAGAGCAACTGGCGCACCACCTGGAGGCGGTAGTCCCCATCGTGCAGCATATGCGTAGGCATGATTCGTGCGCCCCGGCGAAACTTGGTGGTTCAGAGCGCCCGATTTTTGATATAATCCGCCACCATATGAAAAGCAAAAAGTTTTTGGTGGCTGCGTCCGTGGCTATGGTTGCAGCGGGTGTTTTCGCAGAGGCGGCTCCTGCCGCCGCAGCGGCAGGGTTCCATGCTGAGGAGCTGCCGCTTACGGAGAAGATGACGCTTCTGGCGCTTCAGATCGGGCTTATCCTCTTTGCGGCGAAGCTTGGCGGGATGCTGGCATCCCTCCTGAAGCTGCCGAGCGTGCTGGGCGAGCTCGGCGTGGGCATACTTATCGGGCCTTGGGCGCTCGGCGGCATAGGGTTCGGCACGGGGCTTTTCAAGGACGGGCTGTTCCGCGGGGCGTACCTCATGGAGATGGCGAAGGCCACTGGCACCGCGCCGTTCGCGGTGTCGCCGGAGCTGTACGGCATCTGCACGATAGCGTCGGTGGTGCTTCTGTTCCTATCGGGGATTGAGACTAACCTCAAGATGTTCCTGAAGTTTGCGTTCGCGGGATCGCTCGTGGGGATAGGCGGCGTTGTGTTATCGTTCCTCCTCGGCGACCTATGCGCCGTGTACGCGGTGAGCCTGCTGCCCGATCTGCTGGGCGGGATCGACTGTCTCGCCAAGCTGCATGGCTACGTGCAGGCCGGCGAGGTGATGAAGGCCGTGCTGGACCCCGCCGCGCTGTTCATGGGCATCATGTCAACGGCGACGTCCGTCGGCATCACGGCGCGCATCCTCTCCGAACGCCGCAAGATGGATTCCGAGGAGGGCGTGACGATAATGGCCGGCGCCGTGATCGACGACGTGCTCGGCATCATCGTGCTGGCGATAGGCATGGGCATCATAGGCGCGAACACCTCCGGCGCTGCCGCCGGCGGCGCAGGGCAGGGCGGCATCCCGTGGGGCAGCATCGGCATGACGGCCCTGCAGGCGGTGGGCGTGTGGCTGGGCGGCACCGTGATAGGGCTGGTGCTGGCCAAGAAGATATCCTGGCTGCTCAAGCTGTTCAAGTCGCCCGTCGCGATCGGGACTCTTGCCTTCGGCCTGTCGCTCGTCATAGCGGGCCTTTTCGAGGCGCTCGGGCTTACGCTCATCATCGGCGCTTACGTAATGGGTCTCGCGCTCAGCCGCACGGACCTCAAGCACATGATCGAGGAGAACCTTCAGAGCGTGTACACGTTCCTCGTTCCTGTGTTCTTCTGCGTGATGGGCATGATGGTGGATGTCGGCGCGCTCTGCTCTAAGCCCGTACTCATCTTCGGCGGCATCTACACCGCGCTCGCGATAGTCGCCAAGATAGTGGGCTGCGCGCTTCCGTCGTTCGTCTGCGGGTTCAACTTGAAGGGCGCGCTGCGCGTAGGGGCGGGCATGATCCCGCGCGGCGAGGTGGCGCTCATCATCGCAGGCATCGGCCTCTCCAACGGCTATCTCACGCAGGAGGTGTTCGGCATCGGCATCCTCATGACGCTCGTCACCACGGTAGTCGCGCCGCCATGCCTGGTGGGGCTCTTCAACCTTAAGGGCGACGGCATGCGCGGCGACCGCAAGGCCAACACCGAAGGTTCCCGCCCGTTCTCCTTCCAGCTCGCGTCCGAGTCTATCGCAGAGCTGATGCTCGACCATCTCGTGAAGGCGTTCCAGAAGGAGGGCTTCTTCACGTACCTGCTGAACTCCGCCGACAACATCTGGGAGATACAGATGGACGACTTCGAGATCTCCATGCGGCGCGACGGGGACGTGATACGCTTCGAGTGCACGCCGGAGGAGGAGTCCATCGTGATGACGGCATGGATGGAGGTGGTGGGCGAGATGAAGGAGATCGCCCAGTCGATCGCCAAGCCGGTGCGCCGCGACGAACTGGAGACGCTGCTGAAGAACGAGTCGGAGCTGACGTCGGCCGGCGGCTCCGGCGTGAGCCGCTACGTGCAGGGCTTTGCGATGCTGCCCGGTTTCAGGGCCTCGTCGAAGAGGGAAGCCATCACGAAGATGGTGAAGGCGCTTGCGCAGGCGAATCCTCAGCGCGTGACCGACGTCGCCGCCGTCGAGAAGGCGGTTCTCGCGCGGGAGGAGTCGATGCCGACGGGGCTGGACTGCGGAATCGCCGTACCCCACGGCCGCACCGACTCGGTGACCGGCATCGTGGGCGCGGTCGCCCTTGTGGACAACTCCGCAAGCGAGACGGGAACGATCGCCGACTACGAGACCATCGACCATTCCGCCATACAGATCATAGTTCTCACCGTGGCGCCGGAGTCTGCGCAGAGCCCGTATCTGCAGCTGATGGCGTTCATAAGCCGCGCTCTCCGCGCAAACAACGGCTACGAGCGGCTTCTCGGCTGCAAGACCGAGGAGGAGATGCGCAGGTTCTTCCGCGAATCGAAATGACAGAGATGAAAAGGCCAACTTGCAATGAAAAAACAGCTGGAAATACTCAAGAAGATTCAGGACATATCGCTCACCCGCGCTGAGCTGGTCGCGCGTGGCGCGCAGGACAAGGTGGCCGAGGCCGACAGGGAGATCGCCGCGCTCGTGGGAAAGCTTGAGCCCCGCATCCATGCGCTCTACAGCCGCATCAGCGCAAACAGGCCGCTGTTCCTGGCGGCGATGCACAACGGGAACTGCTCCGGCTGCGGCATGCAGGTGCCGGTCTCCGCCGCGCGCATGGTCAAGCTCGCCGAACACCTCGTCACCTGCACCACCTGCGGGCGCATACTCTACGACAATCCGGGGGCCGTGGCCTCCGCGCGCCAGACAGCCTCCGCCGGGGACGATGACGAGGTTCCGAAGGTGCGCGGCATATCGCGCTTCTCCGCCGCACCGCTCATGGTTGCCGACCTCAAGGCGAAGACCCCGCAGGAGGCGATATCCACGCTGTCTCGGCTCATGGCGGAGAATGGATACGTCTCGGACGGCGACGAGCTGGCCAGGCTCGCTCTGGAGCGCGAGGCGCTGCTTTCCACTCGCATGGACGAAGGGGCGGCGGTGCCGCACGTTCGCGGCGTGGAGGGCGGTTCTCTCGCCTTTGCGCTTGGCGTTTCGCATGATGGCATCGTTTGGGACGATTCCGGCGAGAAGGTGAACTTTGTGGTGCTTTCGGCGATTCCCAGCGCGGGATCGGCTTTCTTCCTGAAGCTCATGAGCGACCTCATGGGGGCGTTCCGGCGCAAGGCGAGCCGTGCCGCGATTCTCGCGGCGAAGGATTCCGAAACGCTCTGGAAAGCCCTCGACCGGGCCACCTGCCGCATCATACGCTGACGGCGGGCGCGATGACCCCATCGCGCCGACATGAAGATGGCAGGGCGTTTTGTGCTACAATACGCGCCTAGGAGGAGATCATGACAGACGACGAAGTGTCATCCGCCGAGGATGAGATCGAGGACTACAACCGGAAACGGGAGGAGGAGGCGCGCGAGAAGTTCGCCAAGGGACCTGTCCCGAAGATGATGTGGGTGATGGGGCAGGCCCTTGAACGTCTGCTCGACTGCATCGCCGCCGTGAGGTCGGGCAAGGCCCCGGACGGGGAGCTCGGCCCCTACATGCGCGATGAAATCGCCCGCATCCTCGCCACACGCACCTATCTGGAATACGACGGGCTCGCCATCGACGACGACGCAGTGGCAGAGGCAGAGTCCGGCACGTACTTTGAGGATGTGTCGTATGGCTGCTCCATCACCGACTGGACGCAGGAGTTCGGACAGTGGTGCAAGATCGTCACGGCGCTCGAGGAATACCTGTATGCCGCAGCCGTCCTCGCGAAATCGGTGAACGCGTCATCCACGGCGGCGCGTCTCTACCTCCGCGCATGGCGGATCGTCCGGCAGATCAAGACCCGCGGCGACGGCTACAGCTGCGCACAGAAGGAAGAGGCGCTTTCCATCGTGCGGCTTGAGCGTGTGGCGTCCGACAGGCTGTGGACGGATGCGCAGTTTGCGGCGCTTCCGCCGTTCAGAAAGGCTAAGAAGCCCCGCGCCGGAAAGGCGAAGAAGGGCGCAAAGGCGAACTGACCGCGCGGAAGGCCTCAAGATGGGCTTCAAGTACACCCATAGGGTCTACAACGACGTGCAAGGCACCACGCCGACCGAACAGCAGGTGCTGGCGCTCCTTGCGCATTTCGCCGACGACAAGACCGGCCAGTGCTTCCCATCCATCGAAACGCTCGCCCGGCAGTCGCATCTTCACCGCGTAACTGTTATGCGCAGCCTTGATTCCCTGAAGAAAAAAGGACTGCTCAAATGGATATCGGGCGGACGCACGAAAAAGGGGCGCGTCCTTTCCAACCTCTACAAGCTGACGTTGCCGAAACCTGCGCCAAAACGCGAGAAAATCGAGTTTGCAGAGTTCTGGGAGGATGTGCATAACTCTGAGGACTGGGTTGCACACCGCAACGGGT
>CAMPAA010000061.1 GCA_946631345.1 uncultured Verrucomicrobiota bacterium | reverse complement strand
CACCCTTTTGATGGGCAGGTGCGCACGTCCCGCCCGGACGGGTCGTTGAAAACCGCACAGACCGAGCGGCATTCTGGTGCCTCCGCCGGTGCAATTGACATATTGGGCACTTGCAACGCGCCGCGCGGCCCACGAATCCGGCGGATTGGGGCAATCCGCCCTGCGATTTTGTTGGTTGCGGGCGATTTGTCAAATCGCCCCTACAGTTGCGGCGACTGGGAGTCTCACCCCGTCGGATTGCGGATGACATCCCACTTTGCCATGTGCCACACCAAGCTTCTCCAAGGGTGACACTGACTATCAGTTTGCCGCAAGTTTGAGCCCGACGATTCCGGCGACAATGAGCGCAGCGGATACAAGACGCATCGCCGTCGCAGGTTCGCCGAAAATGACGATGCCGGCCACCAGCCCTCCAACGGCGCCGATTCCCGTCCAGATTGCGTAGGCTGTGCCAAGGGGGATCGTCCGCAGCGAAAGCGACAGGAACCACATGCTCAGCGCCATGCCGACAATCAAGACGGCATCGGCCCATAAGTTCCGGAACCCATCGCTCTTCTTCAGAGCCACGGCCCATACAACCTCAAACGCCCCAGCACAAAACAGTATGATCCAGTTCATTGCCGCATATTCTCCGTATGTCCAAACCGCTTTACTGGCCGCGCCCGGTCATTTAAGCACCCATTTCTTGAAGATGCCTTCTGCATGGCCGGGATCGAGCGGCTGCATGGGCACGAGCCTCAGCGACTTGATCATGTGAGGAGTGCCATCCTTGTACGCACGGAAACACATCCCGCAAGCGCTGCCAAAGATATGCAGCACGCCAATGCCGACGGCTTTGTCATCTGTCTTTCACCCCGTCACCGCTTCCATTCAGTTTCTTTATCACCTTCGCCGGAACCCCGGCGACGATTGTGCGCGGAGGGACGTCCTTCGTAACGACCGCGCCCGCGCCTACGATCGCACCTTCGCCGATTGTCACGCCTGGGCAGACCGTCACCCGCGCGCCGAGCCATACCTTGTCGCAAATCTTGACGCCCTTCGCAAACATCCCACCGCGCTTGTCGGGATCCGGATCGTGGTTGAGCGTCGCGATGATCGTCTGCGGGCCGATGAGCACGTCGTCGCCGATCGTGATGCCGCCCTGGTCCTGGAACTGGCAGCCGGCGTTGATGAACACGCGCCTGCCGATCTTGATGTTCTTTCCGCAGTCGGTGTGGAACGGAGGGAACATGGCGAACGACCCGTCCATCTCGCTTGCCGTCAACTCCGACATCAGCCGCCGCACCTCCTCTGGCGTGTGGTACGCGCCGTTCAGCTCCGCCGTGATTTTCAGCGCCTCCTGAGAGAAGGCGTGAAACGCCTGGTGAAGCGCACTCCCGGCGGGAATGTAATCCGCATCGGCCATTGCTTTCCTGAATTCTTCAACTGTCATAACCGTCTTTCCGTTAAGTTCAAGTTCATCTATGTGTTTCACGCCTGCCGCCTAAGCGAGGCGAGCGTACCGTCGAACGCGGCGACAAAGCGCTCGGCATCATCGGCGGTGTGGGCGGCGGAGACGAAGTTGCACTCGAATTGCGACGGGGCGATATAGATGCCGCGGTCGTACAGGCCATGGAATATCCTTGCGTACAGGCGCGTGTCGCAGCGCTGGGCGGTAGCGAGGTCGGTCACGGGGTCCGCCGAACAGAAAAGCGTGAACACGCCGCCGAAGCGCGCCGCACGAACCGGAACGCCACGCTGCCGCGCGGAGCCGTTCACGCCATCGGCAAGCGCGGCGCACACGTCCGCCATGGCCCGATACGGGTTGTCACGCTCCAGCATCTCCAGGGTCTTCAGTCCGGCGGCGACGGCGAGCGGGTTGCCGGCGAGAGTGCCAGCCTGGTACACGGGCCCGTCCGGGGCGAAGCGATCCATGAACACGGCACGCCCTCCAACCGCCGCAAGGGGCAGTCCGCCGCCGATCACCTTGCCGAGCGTCACGAGGTCCGGCTCTACTTGCGCCACAAGGGCGGAATATGTGGAAAGCCCGAATCGGAAGCCGTCTATCACCTCATCGCATATGAGAAGCGCGCCAGCGGCCTGCGTAAGGCTCCGCAATTCCGCAAGAAATCCGGGCTTGGGAGGCACGAGGCCCATGTTGCCAGCCGCCGGCTCCACGATGACCGCAGCGACGGCCTTCCCGTTGGAGGCAAAAAAGGTCTGCGCGGCGGTGATGTCGTTGTATGGCAGTGATACGGTGAGGCGCGCGAAATCCGCAGGGACGCCGGCCGACGAGGCGGCGCCGGAGATGCCAGCCGTCAGCACGCCGCTGCCGGACTTCACCAGCATGGAGTCCGAATGGCCATGGTAGCATCCGTCGAACTTTACGACGAGGTCGCGCCCTGTGACGCCGCGCGCCAGGCGCACCGCGCTCATGACGGCCTCTGTGCCGGAGTTGACGGCACGCACCTTCTCCATGCCCGGCACTAGCGAGCAGAGGCGTTCGGCGAACACCACCTCGCTCTCCGTCACGATTCCGAAGGTCGTACCCTTCGCCGCCTGCTCCGAGATGGCCGCGACGATCTCTGGATTGGCGTGACCGAGGATCATCGCACCCCAGCTGCAGCAGTAGTCGGTGAGCAGCCGCCCATCAGCGGCACGCACGCGCGCCCCTTCGCCACCCTGCACGACAAGCGGTGTGCCGCCGACCCCGTTGAACGCCCGCACCGGCGAGTTCACCCCGCCCGGCGCAACCCTCTTCGCACGCTCGAACCATGCGGCATTGCCGTCTTTCGCAATATCCATGCCGTCAAACCTCCAGATCCTTCAAGGCCTCCGCTATAACCGCATCGGCGGTCGAGAGCGCCGCATCCAGCGACCCGGTCTCCGCCCTGCGCCAGTTTTTGAGATCGTCAAGAGAAACGGCACCTACCTCCGGCGAGCAGTTCGGCGGCATTCCGAGGTCAAGCACCAGCCGGCCCGGCACACGCTCCGTCACCGCCGGCTCCTTCGCCGCCAGCGCGCACACCAGTGCATCGCAAGGCGGAACCGTCTCGCCGTGGTGCACGATCGCGACATCGCGCCCTTTCAGCAGCGCGGCGACGCCCCGCCCCACACTGCCCGCGCCCAGCACTGCCACACGCGCCCGTGAAAGGTCGCATTTCGAGGCGAGGTAGTCCACTGCGGTCGCCTCTATCTCCTTGACCTCCAGCATCGGCTCCACGGCGTGGCGTACCTGGCGCGCGACGCGCAGCACATCGTCGAAGAACCCCTTGAGGCGTCCGCTGAGCACACCCGCCGCAGCCGCTTCTTCAACGGCATCCTTCACCTGGCTGACCACGTGGAACTCGCCCGCCCATGCGGATTCCAGCCCGGCCGTCACCTTCACGAGATGGCGGAACGCATCGCCGCCCTCAAGCAGGAAATATTCGTTTTCCGAGAGCCTGTGGAAGCGCATCAGGCGCTTCACGAAATCGAGGTTCACGCTTCCGTGCAGCGCCACCTCCACCCGGTTGCAGGTGGAAAGGATGACAAGCCCCTCAACGCCCTTGACCTCGTAGAGGAAACGCACCATCTCACGGCGCGCCTCCGGCGAAAGGTGATAGGCCGCGCGCCGTTCCGAGGACAGGTTGCGGTCGCTGGTGCCAAGCACGACTATTCGACCGTCGGCGCGGCGCGAAAGGAAGTCGGCCACGAGGCCGCGCACCTCCTTGGCGTTCGCGCAGGATGCGCCGCTGGTGGATACCGCTACCGTAGCGCCCTGCGACCGCACGACCGCAGGCGTGGTGAAATCGCCATCCGCCCAGTTCTGGTCGGAGCAGCAGCATGGCACGTGCGCGCGGCGGGCATCGTCGAGCACCGCCCGGTTGACGTGCTTGTCGTCCGTGCAGGCGAACGCTATCAGGGCACCATCGCAGTCGCCGGGCGCGAATTCGCGGCGCAGGAACACGGTGCCGCCGGCGGTGGCCCCATCCGCCGGGGCGTCCGGCGCAACGACAGTTGCGCACACTCCGCAAGCGCGCAGAAAGCGTTCCTTGCGCTGACCGACCTTGCCGTAGCCGACGATCAACGCATGGCGGCCGTCGGCGATCAGGTTTAGGGGGATTGTGTTTCGGACCGGACGCTTCACCATGTCACCTTCGCGTAACCTGACGCCGGAACCGCGAGCCTGTTCAGCCCGGCATCGGCAGAACGGGCTCCGGCGGGGCGGCCCATGACGTCAAACGCCTCTATCGCCGCTGGCTTCGCCGCAAAATCAACTGTCATCCCGGCGCGTCCAGTGGCGTTTATCAGGTACACCTCGCGGTCCGGTGCGCCGGTACGCACGCATACGTCGTCGGCATATGCGGCGACGATGCGCTCCTTGGCGTCCTCCGCCTCGACCCAGGTGTAGCCGCTCTCTGGATGGTGGGGTCGGAACCTACCCTTCAGCAGAGCCGAACGGTGGCGCTGCGAAAAATCGAGCCAATGCCGGATCACGTCCAGGTGCGCGGGGTTGGCCTTGCTGAGGATCATCGAGTACTGGATCGTTGAGAAGAGTACGTTGAGGATCGGCAGTGCCGCGCCCTCCGGCGTCTCTTCGCGGCTCCATACGAGCATGTCCGAATGGACGGCGGTGCTGCCGGAGGTGAGCCTTAGGTTGCATATTTTGCGACGGTTGGTGCATGGGTCGGCGGGACAGTCCGACGCGCGGATCATGTTGCCGTACTGGCGGATCGCCGGGCCCATGTAACGCTGGCGGAACTCGATCAGCACATCCGGGTTTATCTTCTTCAGGCGCGCCAGCACATCCTTCATGAGCCGGTCCACCGCCGCCGGTAGCGAACGGTAGTCGCGGCCGGCGTAGTTGTCCTTGAGCGCCGGATCCTTCGAAGGCAGGGAGAACGAATCGATGAAGTCGAGCTTAAGGCCGTCAAAGCCCCACTCGCCCACCGCCCGCTCGTAGGTGGAGATGAGGTATTCGCGCACCTCTGGGAACCGCGGATCGAGCACGCCGCAGTCGCCATCCTTCAGCAGCATCTTTTTGAAGCGCGGATAGTTCTTCGCCTCGTTGCCCATGTACGGCACCGACAGCCACAGCATGTACTTGAGCCCCGCCCGGTGCACGGCCGCGACATGGGCCTTCATGTCGGGGAAGCGGCTCTTAACCGGCATCCAGTCGCCTGTCTTGCTGTAGAAGCTGCGGCTCTCCTCCTTCTGCCAGCCGTCGTCGAGAATCATCGTCTTCATGCCGACGGATGCGGCAAGGCGGGCCTCCGCCTCAAGTTCATCCGCATGGACATCCTGCAGATATGCGTACCAGGTGGAGTACAGCGGATCGCGGGCGGTCTCCGGCACGGCGGCGGGGATGAAGCCGTTCTTCGCGACGATCCAGTCGGAGCAGGCGCGCACTGTATCCGCCCAGTCACCACGGCGGCGGTCGAAGAGGATGGACACCTCGTATTCGCGCATTGCGGCGACCGGCTGCACAAAGAACTCGCAGCGCCCGACGATCTCACACGTGCGGTCGTCAATGTAAAGGCCGAACTCCAGGTAGTTGAACGCCTCCGAGCAGGCGATCGCCGCAGGCGACACCCCAACCGAGTTGAAGGCGACGGCGACAGGCATGTCGAACGCGAGTGCAGACCGGTATTTCGTCACCCATCCCCACCACAGCTGCGGATGTATCTGCAACTGCTCCTGGTTTATGCTGCTCGTCCAGACGTTCTGCACGCCGTCCCCCGGCACGCGGAAGAACACGCCGAAGCGCGGAGGCGGCGCTTCCACGGGCGAGGTAAGGCGCACCGTCACCACGTCTCGCCCTGCGTCGGTCGAGGCCTTGGCGTCGAACCGCCATCCGGCGGGATCGTCGCATGTTATCTCCGCCTTGCCGGAGAACGCGGTATCAACGGTGGTGAGCAGTTTCGCCTTCTGGTCCATGCCGGCGGCAAGGGCCAGCGACATGGCGCTCGCCATGATGGCAACTATGTATTTTCTCATGGCGCGAATTATACCAAATCAGGCGACAGGTGCCACCCTGTTGCCGGGAAGGAAGCGGATGCGGCCCTTGATGCGCAGGGACATCGCGGCCGCCCCTACCGCCTCCGCCGGCAGTTTGGTGCGGAACGCAAGCCGGTCAAGCGTGATTCCTACCGAAGGTATTGCGCGCATAACGGCAGCCTCCTCGAGCGTGAGGGCGGGCGGCGGCGGTTCGGCGCCCCTCTGGCGCGGAGCGGTAACCGCCTCCTGTTTCCGCCGAGGAGGTTGCGCCGCCGGCGGAAGCGCGTCCTTGAGGATGCCGAGCACGTCCTCAACCGAAGTCGCCATCGCCGCCCCTTCGCGTATCAGCTTCCAGCACCCGAATGAGTTCCTCGAATCGAGGTTGGCCGGCACCGCCATCACAGGTCGTCCGAGCTTCTTCGCGAAATCGCATGTGATGAGAGTGCCGCTCTGCATCGGTGCCTCAACCGCCAGCACGGCGAGCGCCATCGCCGCCACGATACGGTTGCGCTGGGGGAAAGTCTTTTTGCCGGGAGGGAAGCCAAAGGGGTATTCGCTCACGACCGCGCCGCCCGCTGCGACGATGCGCCGCCCCAGTTCGCGATTCTCCTCCGGAAAGAACCTGTCGAGAGCGCCGCCAAGTATGCCTATGGTCACGCCTGACGCCGCAAGGGCTCCCCTGTGGGCCTCTGCGTCGATTCCGGTTGCCAGCCCGGATATCACGCTGAAGCCCCCTCCTGCAATGCCGCCGGCGAATCTGGCCGCCATGTCAGTGCCGTAGAGCGTTGGCAGGCGAGTCCCCACTACCGCCACGCCAGGCTTGGCAAGAACATCGGGGGAACCGGCCACGTAAAGCGCCAGAGGTTTCGACGGCAGGTCGTTCAGCGCCGGCGGATACCGGCTGTCGTCGCACGTGACGACCGTCACGCGCATCCGCTCGGCACGCGCGATCTCCGTGCGCCAGTCGACCGGTTGGCCCTGCCAGTCCTTCTTCTGCCCGAACGCCTCCCACGCCGCCGCCACGCCGCCATGCTTCCGGGCGAGCGCAGCGACCTTCACGGAGCCTACGTCAGGCACCATGTTGAACGCGATATAGGCCTCATGCTCCGTCATCAGACTACTTCATGCTCGGCAGAACGATTCCGCGCAGGATCACCTTCTGGCAGAGGAGGAAAACGAGCGCCGTCGGGATCGACACGATCACGAACCCCGCCATCACGCACCAAGGCTGCCCGGCCATCTCGCGGCTCATCTGGTACATCCACACCGCTATCGTCCACTGCGACTCCTTCTGGCAAACGAGGAACGCCCATTCCCAGGAGTTGTACGCGGCGACGAAATGGTTGAGCGCGTTGACCGCGAGGATTGGTGTCGTCATCGGCAGCGTGATCTTCGTGAACACCGTCCACTCGCCGGCACCGTCGATGGCGGCCGCCTCGTAGAGTTCGCGAGGCAGGGCATCGAAGAACCCCTTCAGTATGAAGATGCTCATGCCGCTCGCCACGGTTGGCAGCACGAGCGCCGCCAGCGTGTTGAGCAGGCCAAGGTCGCGGATTAGGATGAAGCCCGGGATGGCGGTGACCGCCGCCGGGAACGCCATTGTCGCCAGCAGGAACATGATGATCCGCTCCCCGCCCTTCATCCTGAAGCGCGACAGCGCATACGCGGCAAGCGGATTCACGATCAGCGCGGCCAGCACGGAGAAAACCACCAGCAGCAATGTGTTCACGAACGCCCTGCCGCGCACGAAGAGATACTGCGCGACGAGCCGGTAGTTGTCGAACGCGCTGAGGAAAAAATCACGCCGACCGTGCTCGATGAACTGCACCGCGAGCGCCTTGCGCAGGCAGTCGCGCAGCGCGGCGGCTCCACGGCGGGCGGTACCGTCCGCCGCCACCTCGACCACAGGCACCGTGCGGCACACATAGTCGCCGCGCGCGACCATGCGCGCACGGTAGGAGTCCTTGAACCGGCACCAGAGATCGTACTTAGCGTCGCCAACGGGCGGAGTCCAGTCCGCGCGAGCCACCGGCAGGTGAGTCTCGGCCAGGAACGAGGTGAGGAATGAGCCGGTGAACGGCTGCACGTCGCGCGGGTCGTAATTGCACACGGTGCGGTGTATGTCCCAACACGCCGCCGCTTCGCGATAGCGCTCTGCCGCCTGCCGCCATTCCGCGTAGAGCGTGCGGTTTGTGAGCGGCTCGAGGATCGCGTCGGCGAAGCGGTCCACCCCCGCCCTGTCCTGCGCGACGGACTGCCATGTCGTCCAGCTCTCCGGCGCTTCTGGGAACACGTCGCGCGGGAAACGCGCGAAGCACGTGGCCACCGAGCGCATGAAACGGTCGTTGCGGTTCCAGAGCGCGCGAAGCACCGGTGCGTGGCGGGAGTAGTCGTAGCCGGAGGCGAAGCTCGAAGCGAGCATCACCATGAACGGCAGCACCATGGTTACGCCGCCGAGCGAAAGTAGCGCATACACTGCGAAGAGGAACATCCGCCCCTTCCATGTGCTGCGTTCAGCTGGCAGAAGAGCCGCCATCGTCTTGCCGTCGGCGTCGCAGGGATCTTACAGCATCCTAAGGCGCACCGGCTCCTCGGAGACTACGCCCGTGGCCTTGATCTCCTCAAGCGCGGCCTCGAGGTCGGCCGTGCGCGAACGGTGTGTGAGCACGACCACGGCAACAGGCGCGTTGCCCTCTCCGCTCGACTTCTGGGACGCGGCGGATATCGACACGCCGTGGTTGCCGAGCGCAGTCGCCACCGCGCCGAAGGCACCGGGCCGGTCGGCCAGCATGAAGCGCAGGTAGAAGCGCGAGACTATGTCACCCGCCGCGCGGAGCCTTGTGCAGCCCTCGCCGTAGGTCGGGGCGGCGCGCGCATAGCGCGTCTCGCCGTGGGCGATGTTCCTGGCGATGTCGCCGATGTCGGCTATGACCGTGGAGGCCGTGGGCGCGCGGCCCGCGCCGCGCCCATAGTACATCGTGTAGTCGCTCATGTCGCCGTTCACCATCGCCGCGTTGAACACGCCGTTCACGTTGGCGAGCATGTGCGAGAACGGCACGAGAGTGGGATGCACGCCCACCTCCACCTCGCCGCCATCGCGGGCGACGCACGCAAGCAGCTTGATGCGGTAGCCGAAGTCTGCGGCATACTTAACGTCTTCGCCGGAGAGGTGGCGGATGCCCTCAACCTGCACCTGGTCAAGCGTCGGCTGGAAGCCGTAGGCGAGGGCGGCCAGGATGCAGGCCTTGTGCGCCGTGTCGAAGCCGTCGATGTCGAGGGACGGGTTCGCCTCTGCGTAGCCGAGCTTCTGGGCGTCCTTGAGTATCTCGTCGAACGGCTTGCCCTCGTTCTCCATACGTGTGAGGATGTAGTTGCACGTCCCGTTCAGGATGCCGTGTATGGTGTTTATCTCGTTCCCTGCCAGCCCCTCGCGCAGCACGCGGATGATCGGGATGCCGCCGCCTACGCTCGCGCCGAAGTAGATGTCAACACCGTTCGCCGCAGCTGCGTCGAAGATCTCGCGGCCATGCTCGGCGAGCAATTTCTTGTTGGCCGTCACAACGCACTTCTTGGCGGCGAGGGCGTCAAGCACGAACTTTTTCGCTATGCCGGTTCCGCCGATCGTCTCAACGATGATGCCGATCCCCTCGTCGGCGATGACGGAGGCGGCATCCGTTGTGAGCACGCCAGGCGGCACCGCCACGCCACGGTCCGTCGTGATGTCGAGGTCCGCTATCTTGCGCAGCGCGATGTCCACGCCCAGCCGCTCGGCCATCACTGCGCGATGCGCCAGCAGGCCCTGCGCCACACCTGCGCCGACCGTTCCGAAACCAAGAATTCCAACGCCTACTTCTCTCATGCTCTGCTTTCCTCCTGAAAAATTTCTGCGTATGATACCATGATTTCCCTCTTGCGGCAAATCGGGTTTGCCTTTATAATACGCGTCAAAAATTTTTTGAAGGGAGTCTGACATGAAGAAAGTGATAGTGGTTCTCGTCGCACTCGCCGTCTCTGCGGCGATTCTGGCAGGTGGAGTGCGCTACCTCTGGTCGATTCGCCAGACCAAGGAGCAGACGCGCGAAACGAGCAAGATGGTACGCCGCGAATTCCGCAAGGCGTCTATGGATGATGCGGCGCCGCAGCTCAACAAGCTGTACGACGAGCATTTCTTCACCGTCCGCTTCGGCGACGCTTTCCCGTACATAAGCCTCGGCATGGAGCCGCGCGTGCCATACGATTTCATCGGCCTGCTGGCCGAGGAGGCGTTCATCAGGCTCGCGGGTGACGTGAAGTCCCCCAAGGCAGACACCGACCGCCGCATCAAGGAACTGCTCGCGTTCTCGCACAAGATCCTCTCCGGCGGGCATCTCACGGACGCCGCCCGCGATTCGCTGCGCGAACGCCGACTTGACGGATTCTTCCTCATTGACGATTTCGACGGGGCCATTGCGGAGCTTCAGAAGGGCCTTCCGGGGCGTACGCAGGAATGGTGCACCAGCACGGTCGCAAAGCTCCGCGCCCACAAGGCCATGAACGCAGGCCAGCGGAAGGAGGCAATCAAGCAGCTGATGATCTTCATAAACTACATGCTTTCCGACGCGATGAAGGACTTCGAGGATTCCGACCCGGCAAACGGCGTCGTATATTCCCGCGAATGGGTCGCCGCAAAGAACTACATGCGCTGCGCCACGCTCTCAGGCGAGGATGGCGACACCAAGGCGAAGGCGGACTACATCGAGAAGGCAAGGCCTCTCTACAAGACGGCGCTCGAAAAAGCCAAGGACGATGACATTTCCCTGAATGAGCTCCAGAAGGAGATGAAGTCGTACGGCCTGTGAAAGTAGCGTTCCTCTTCATCGACGGCGTCGGCATTCGAGAGCCAGCCCCCGACAATCCGGTAAACCCCGAAGTGTGCCCGGCGCTCTGCCGCCTGATACAGCGGCACGGCGTGCCCATAGACGCGAACCTCGGCGTGGATGGCGTGCCGCAGTCCGCCACTGGCCAGGCCACGATGTTCACCGGCAGAAACGCATCGCAGTTTATGGGTCGGCACTGCGAAGGCTTCCCCGGGCCAAGCCTGCGGGATCTTATCGGCAGAGAAAACCTTTTCCTCATGCTGAAGGCGCGCGGCAAGAAGGTGAAGTTCGCGGATGCCTATCTCATCGAATCGGCCGACGAGCTTGAAGCCCGCCGATTCAAGTCCGTCACCACCGTAATGGCGCTCACCGCTCCGGAGACGGTATCGACCGTATCCGATCTCGCAGATGACGGTGCCGTGCTTCAGGACCTTACGCGCGAGACGATACGCGACCGCTACCCGGACATCCCGCCAATCGACCCGGAAGACGCCGCACGGCACCTTTTCGACATAGTCCGCGCGCACGACTTCACGCTTTTCGAGTATTTCCAGACGGACGTGGCCGGTCACTCCATGGACTACGAGCGTGCCTGCTCCGTGCTGCGGGAATACGATGCGTTCCTCGCCACGCTGATACGTTTTACGGAGGCGGCGGGCATCACCCTTCTCATGACGTCCGACCACGGCAACATAGAGGCGATGAACGAGCGCGGCCATACTCGCAACCCTGTGCCGTTCATCGCCTTTGGGCCTGGCGAGCAGGAACTGCGGGCTCGCGTGAAGTCGCTTACAGACGTAACCCCCGCAATCCTCTCGCTGATCTGATGCGAGCGATGCGGGGGCTGCGGCACGCGCCGTGCGGAACCTTCCGCCGGCGGCTTGCGTCACTTCAGCAGGTTCGCCGGGTATTCGCCGGCAGCAACGAGCTTGCCTATCTCTGCGGTGACGAACGGCTTGTCTTCACGGTAAGTCACCCCGAACCAGTTCGAATCGGTCGGCAGCACCTCCACGTCGGCCTTGCCTTCATGGATGAGTTCATCGACCACGAACGGTATGTACCACTCAGTCTTCGGGGCGGAACCGTTCTTCTCAAGCCACGCCGGGAAGCGCGCCTCGAGCGCCGCAAACAGCTCTGGCGTGAAGCCCCAGAGATTCATCGACACCCGCTCCTCGCCCGTAAGCTTCACGGGGTTCGCCTCGTCCTCGCGGTTCTCTGCACCGCCGGGCACTCGTACGAGCTTCGTCATCTCCGTCACGGAAGTCAGCTTGCCGCCATCCACCTTGCAGATGCCGCGCGCCACCGAACCATTGTCGGAGAGCGTGAGGTCGAGCTTGTAGCCGACCATTGCGAAGTGCATCAGGCCGTCACTTGCCTTGGATGCGGACGATGAAAGGAACCCGGCCAGCTTCGCAAACGCATCGCGGCCATAGAAGTCGTCGGCATTGATGGCGGCGAACGGCTCCTTCACCACGTTCCGTGCGGCGCGGATGGCATGCGCGGTGCCCCATGGCTTCGCGCGACCTTCCGGAACCGCAAACGGCGCAGGAAGGTCGTTGATGTCCTGGTAGCAGTACTCAACAGGCAGGATGCCCTCGTACTTCCGGCCTACCTTCTCCTTGAATTCGGACTCGAAATCCTTACGGATGATGAATACGACCTTGCCGAAGCCGGCACGTTCCGCGTCAAAAACGGAATAGTCGAGGATCGCCTCTCCAGATGGACCTACCGGATCGACCTGTTTCAGCCCGCCATAGCGCGACCCCATGCCTGCGGCGAGAACTACGAGTGTGGGTTTCATGTGTTTTGCTCCTTGTTCAATCCTGTCAACCGCGCACGGCAAAGCCGCGCGCCTTGAGAAATGCCTTGAGTTCCGGGATGCCGATAATGTGGAAATGGAACACGCTTGCCGCAAGAAGAACGGTAGCACCGGCATCAGCCGCCTCGGCGAAGTGCTCCATAGTGCCGGCACCGCCAGAGGCGACGATGTCGGCGTCGGTGACTGCGCGTATCTTGCGGATGAGCGGCAGATCGTAGCCTGTGCGCACGCCATCGGTCGATTTCGAGGTGGGCAGAACCGTCTTCACCCCATACCCTGCGACCTTCTTCGTCCATTCGATCGCGTCTGCGCCGGTCGCCGTGCGCCCGCCATCGATGAACACCTCGTAGCCAGACGCCATCGCCGCGTTCTGCGCAACGTCGATCGCGACGGTCACCTTGTCCGCTCCGAACGCCTTCACCAGCTCACCTATCATGTCTGGGCGGCGGAACACCGCAGACGAGGTCGAGATCTTGTCGGCTCCCGCCTTGAGCACCTCCTCGGCCGCCTGCACCGACGATATGCCGCCGCCCATCGTGAACGGAACCGTCACCGCGTCCGCCACCTTCCGAACAGTCTCCAGCATGGTCTTGCGGCCTTCGACTGTCGCCGTGATGTCAAGCATTGCGAGCTCATCGGCGCCTGCCGCGCAGTAGGCCTTGCAGCACTCCACTGGATCGCCTGCATCCTTGATGTCCACAAAGTTCACGCCCTTGACGACGCGACCATTGATCATGTCCATGCACGGCATGATCACCAACGGTTTCTTTTCGCTCATATAGCCGTCTCCTGTCTTTCTATGCTGAAATTCAGGTGCGGATTATACCACAAATCGCACTGCCGATGACGGGTCAAGAAGCTGCAGAGTGGAGCGGCGGATGTCTGGCGGCAGGTCGAGATGGTACCGGAGGAAGAGACCGAGGAAGCGGATGGCGGCGGAGACGGCGTCCGGCGCAGGGGATTGACCCTTTCCGTGCGCAGCCACCAGGCGTGCCGCGTCAGAAGGCAGCTGCACGGTCTTCGCGCCTGTACCGGCGTGTCCGAGGTCGATGGCGAACGATATGCACGGCGCGGCGAAGTCGGCGCCGGCGAAATCAGGCGAGAGCCCGGCGAGGGCCAGAAACTCCGTCTCAAGCGCAATCAGCTCCACGCCCGCGAGGGCTGCGCGGTCGCTCTTTGCGGCATCCAGCTGCCGTTCGAGAAATGCGAACCATGCCTCGGCCTCTGCGCCATGCGGGCAGTGTTCCCTAACAAGGTACGCCGCATACGAGGCGAAGGCCGTGGCGCGGAAATCGCCGCGCAGGTGGTCGCGCAGATCGAGGGCTGACGCCTCCCGGATTGCGTGCAGGTCGCCGCGCGAACGGGCGTAGTATATCAGTTCGCACGTGTAGAACAGATCGTACTGGCCGAGAAAGGCGCTCTTCGGGCGTACCGCGCCCTTGACAAGCGTGGTGACGGGGCCATGGTCGGGAGTGAGCCACGTAACGACGTGGCTCGTCCGCGACCATGGGCGGATGTCGAGAACGATTCCCTTCGTCTTGACGGTTTCGCCGGCCATGCGTGCGCGCCGCCGCTATTCGCTAATGCCGTTCTGCTGTGCGACAAGGGCGTCTGCGCCGTACATCTTGCGGAGCTTGGGCTTCTCGATCTTCCCGGTCGGGTTGCGAGGGACAGGCGCGAATATGATCTTGCGCGGACGCTTGTAGCGCGGCAGGTCGAGACAGAACCGGTTCACCTCGTCCTCGGAGATGGCCTGTCCCTCCTTGGCCTCGATGATTGCGGCGGCGATTTCGCCAAGTCGGGCGTCCGGCAGGCCGATAACTGCGACATCCTTGATCTTCGGATGCGCGCGCAGAAAGTCCTCGATCTGCACTGGATATAGGTTTTCGCCGCCGGTTATGATCACGTCTTTGGCGCGGTCCACGAGGTAGATGAAACCATCGCGCTCCTCTGCCATGTCGCCGGTGCGCAGCCATCCGTCGACCGAGAGTATCTCCTTCGTGGCCTCCGGGTTCTTGTAGTACTCCTTCATCACGCCGGGGCCCTTGAGAGCGAGTTCGCCCACCTCGCCGGGGGCGACCTCCGTGCCGTCCGGGCGGAGAATCTTCGTCTGCCAGCCGTAGCCCGCCACGCCGATAGCGCCCACATGGTCGATGTTCTCGATGCCGAGGTGCACGGCACCGGGGCCGGTGGATTCGGAGAGACCGTAGTTCGTGTCGTAGTCGTGGTGTGGGAACACAGCCTTCCAGCGCTTGATAAGGGCCGGCGGCACCGGCTGCGCGCCGATGTGCATGAGACGCCACTGGCCGAGGCTGTAGTCGGCGAGCTTCACGTCGCCGCGCTCGATGGCGTCGAGGATGTCCTGCGCCCACGGCACGAGCAGCCATACTATGGTGCATCTCTCCTCGCTCACGGCGCGCAGTATCCACTCGGGCTTCACGCCCTTGAGCAGCACGGCCTTGCCGCCCACGAGAAAACTGCCGAACCAGTGCATCTTCGCACCCGTATGGTACAGCGGCGGGATGCAGAGGA
>CAMPAA010000060.1 GCA_946631345.1 uncultured Verrucomicrobiota bacterium | reverse complement strand
ATCGGCGGTTTAAGCACGGTAGTTTATGGTATAATTAGCGGCCAAATGGAAGGGGACGAGTGCCTTCCGTAGGAAATGGAGAGAAGATGGGTGGATTTTGTGGAGTGATTTCAACGGGAGATTGCGTAAGCGACCTCTTTTTCGGTACTGACTACCATTCGCACCTTGGCACGCACCGCGGGGGTATGTGCGTGCTCGGCGAAAAGGGGTTCCAGCGCTCCATACACAACATCCAGAATGCGCCGTTCCGGTCCAAGTTCGAGCGCGATGTCGGGAATCTCGCGGGGAATGTTGGGCTTGGCGTGATCTCCGACACTGATCCGCAGCCGCTCGTAATGCGCTGCGCGCACGGCACGTTCGCGCTCGTCACGGTAGGGCTCATCACCAACATCGAGGACCTGATGCGCGAGATGTTCGAGAAGAACCATCTCCAGCTCCAGTATTCCACGACCTCAGGCATGGTGGGGCCAACGGAGGTCGTCTCGGCGATCATCGCTTCCGCGTCAACGATGGAGGAGGGCGTTAGGCTCGTCCAGCAAAAGGTGCAGGGCAGCTGCTCGTTCATGATTGTGACCGAGACGGGGCGCTTCTTCGCCGTGCGTGACCGCTATGGGCGCACGCCCATCATACTCGGCCGGAGGAAGGGGGCCATGGTCGCCCTGCAGGAGTCGTGCGCGCTCGCGAATCTGGGCTATGAGCATGTTCGCGACATCGGCCCCGGCGAAATGGTTGAGATCACCCCCGATGGCGACAGCACGATCATAGAGCCTGGCGGGGAGATGGCGATATGCTCGTTCCTGTGGGTCTACTACGGCTATCCCGCCTCCACATACGAGGGGCGCAACGTCGAGATGTCTCGGTACAGGTCAGGCTCGTTCCTCGCGCGGCGCAACCCCGTGGAGGCCGATGTGGTCGGCGGCATTCCCGACAGCGGCACCTCCCACGCGCTCGGCTATGCGCACGAGGCCGGGCTCAAGTACGCGCGCCCGTTCGTGAAATACACCCCCACATGGGCCCGTTCGTTCATGCCGCAGGACCAGAATCAGCGCAAACGCGTCGCGTCCATGAAGCTCATACCGATCCCCGGCCTGATCAAGGACAAGCGGCTCGTCTGCTGCGACGACTCGATCGTGCGCGGGACGCAGCTCGGCCAGCAGTCGAGGCGGCTGTTCGAGAACGGCGCGAAGGAGACGCACATGCGCATTGCCTGTCCGCCGCTGCTCTACCCGTGCAGGTTCCTGAACTTCTCGCGGTCGAAGTCGGAGTACGACCTCATAACTCGCCGGTTCATCCGCGACCGTGAAGGGACCAACTTCGACATCGAAAAGTATCTCGACCCTGACGGCGAGCCCTACAAGGCTATGGTGGAGTACATCCGCCGGAACCTCGGCCTCACGTCGCTCGCGTTCCAGCGGCTCGACGACCTTATAGCAGCCATCGGGCTGCCGAAGGAAAGGCTGTGCACCTACTGCTGGGACGGCAAGGACGTGACCTGCGGAGGATCGTGCGCAGGATGCCCATGCTCAAAAACGCTTACTGCAAACACCAAAGGATAATAAACGAACAGAAGAGGAACTGAACCATGTCTAAATTCCGCTCAGAGGATGCATCTTTCCGGCGCGCAACGCTGTTCGCCTCGCTTGCCGTGGCAGGAGTGGCGGCGGCTGTGTACGGGCTTACGCTCGCAACTTACGTGTTCCCAGGCGACTCTGCCCGCCTGCTCGTGCAGTGGACGGGCATAGACACGCTGGCGTTTCCGGAGTTTCCGCTCTGGGGATGGTTCGTGAAGCTTTTCGGCGGCGCAGGCGCGCTGACGTCGGTTGCGGTGCGCGCCAACGCCCTTTCGCTCGTGTGCGGCGTGGTATCCGCCTACCTGATATGCCGGCTGATGGCGTTCGCGGTGTGGCAGGTGACGTCGCAGGAGGACAGCATCAAGTTCGCCAAGGGTGCGGCAATAGCGGCGGGCCTTGTAGCGTCGCTCACTTTCGTGTTCGCTACGGCTGTGTGGCAGAGCTCCACGCACCTTGAGCACCGCATCTTCGACGTTATGTGGGCACTGCTGTCGATGCGCGTGGTGCTCCTTGCCGCCGACAGGCAGCGGCTTGCGTATCCCATAGCGCTTGTGGCAGGCGTGTTCGTGGCACTTGGCCTTGTTGAGTCGCCAATATTCGTCCCGTACTCGATAGCGGTGTTCTTCGCGTTCATGCTGGTGCTCGTGAAGAACGGCGGCGCACTGTACGGGCCTGCAACGATCTACATCCTTTCGGCGGCAATCGGCTTCATCGTCTACATCAAGGTTATAGCCGGCGGATTTCTGGGGACCGAGGCCGCGGCCGCGGCCGAATGCTCGTCCTCGTTCGACGTGTTCCTCCACTATCTCAAGGACGCGATTCGCGAGATGCGCACATGGTTCACGCGTCCCGGCTGGTTGGCGATCGTGGCGCTCACAGTGCTTCCGGCCATCTCCTGCGCGTTCGCCGCCGCCCGCGGCCTCAACAACGACCGCCGCTGGAGCCAGTACGCGTTCCATCTGGCAATGTCGCTCTGCGCGACGCTCGCCCTCGCTACTCCGCTCGCGCCAGAGGCGCTCCTGCGCCCGTGGGGCATCGCACCGGTCGCGACCTCCACGCTCGCCGCGCTTGTGGCCGGCTACCTCGCCGCCTACTGGTACCTGCTCGCCCGCATCCCCCTGCCGGCGAAGGAGTACAAGGAGGACGGCGTTGAGACTGAGGTGCGCGTGGGCAAGTTGGCTGCGCCAGCTGTCGGCGGGGCGCTCGTGCTTGTGCTGGCGCTCGCGTCGATGGTCAACGCGTTCAACTGCGGCCGCGGCCGCGGTGAGTTCGCCGACATCTGCGCGCGTGAGGTAATATCGACCCTTGGCGACCGCTCTTGGTTCGTCACCGACGGCACGCTCGACGACCATCTCCGCGTGGCGGCTGCGGCGGCGGACAAGGAGCTAAACCTCGTATGCCTCCAGCGAGACATGAACGACGCCTATCTCGAAGAGCTTTCAGAACTCGTGGAGAAGAGAGGGCTCACGGCAGGTCGCTCAAACCTGAAGATGTCCATCCGCCTTGGCGTGCTGCCGTTCATACAGGACTGGTTCGCGGGCGACACCAACGTCATGAAGAAGGCCGCGATCTTCGGTGTGCCAGACTTCTGGTACATGGCCGAGCGCATGCCGGTGCCGGAGAACATCATCTTCGGCGGAGCGCGTGACGTGAAATCGGTCGACGGGAAGGCGCTCGCGGCGAGCTTCCGCGCGTTCTGGGAGCGCATGGCGCCTATACTCTGGACGGAGCGCAACAAGGAGGGGTCGCGCAACATCTCCTCCAGCGACGACCCAGTCGAGCGTCTTCGCCTCCAGCTGCGCCGCCATGTGGGCTTCATCGGCAACAACCTCGGCGTGTTCCTCCAGGACTGCAACCTGAACGACGAGGCGTTCGCCATGTACGAGCTCGTGCTCGGCACGATCGACCCCGACAACGTCTGCACCCTGTTCAACGAGTTCGAGATGGCGCGCGCAGGCATCAAGTGCGCGGTCGCCAAGAAGCTTGAGATCGAGCGCAAGCTCAAGGCAATAGTGGACGATCCGAAGCGCCGCTATGTGCTCTGGTCCCTGTCGCGCTACTATGGCTACATCCGCAGCCCGGAGATATTCGCACGGATGGGATACGCCTGGGCGCGCTCCGGGCAGACGGGCAACGCCATCGCGCAGGTCCAGCGCGCCATCGACTTCGTCTCCGCCGACCGCCAGACGGGGCTCCTGAACATGATGGCAGCGATCTACGCGAGCGGCAACCAGGTGAAGAAGTCCCGCGCCGTGTACGAGCAGGTGCTCGCCACTGACGCGTCGAACCGCGAGGCGCTCATGGGCATGGCGCGCCTTGCGCTGCAGTCCGGCTCTGCGGACGAGGCACGCGGGTTCCTCGAAAGGGCGGCAAAGTCCTCCGGCGGCGATTCCGCCGGGATCGAGATGGCCCTGCTCCTCATGATGAACAACGACCTCGACCGCGCACGCATGGAGATGCAGAAGGTGACGGACCTGCATCCGAAGAGTCTCCAGGCCTGGTCGCTGCTTGCGGGCGTGCTTCTCCAGCAGCTCGATCACGCCAAGGACGACAAGGCTCGCGCCAAGATAATGGAGGAGCTTGACAACCTCATCCTTCCAAAGATGGAGGCCGTGTCGGACGATCCGCGCGACTACTTCGTGCAGATGACCCGTGCGCTCGTGTACATGCGCAAGGGGCCGACGTTCCGCAAGCAGGCTCGGGACGCGCTTGTGATCGCCTCCATGTCGCGCCCGGACGTGTCGGTCGCCGGCGAAATGATTCTCGGGCTTGACATCGAGCTGGACGACGGAGAGGCGGCGGAGCGTCATGCGCGCACGATCCTGCGCCGCGACCGCCACGACAAGCTCGCCAACTACGTGATGGGTTCCCTCCGCCTCAAGGAAGGGGACTACTCCACCGCCGAGACGTTCCTGCGTCTGAGCGTAGAGGCCGAGAAGCCGATAGCCGCCGCCCAGAACGACCTTGCCGAGGTGCTCCGCCGCCAGCAGCGTTACGAAGAGGCGGAGAAGTTTGCGCGCGACGCGGTGAAGAGCCAGCCCAAGCTCTACGTCGCATGGGAGACGCTCGGCTCAACGCTGCTTGACCAGAACAAGAACCTCGACGAAGCCGAGCAGTGCGTGGAAAAGGCCATAAAGCTCTCGAAGACGGAGTCGAAGATCGAGGACATCCGGATGCAGATCACGCTTGCGCGAGTCCAGATAGCTCGTGGAGCCATTGACAAGGCGCGCGCCACGCTGCGTTCTCTCCGCAAGCGCCAGGCAGAACTCTCGAACTACGACCGAGACCAGCTTGAAACGCTCGTGAAGTCCGCGCGTCTCAAATAACGACAGGAACGCAAAGAAGGAAATCCTATCCATGCTATGTTCAACCATCCTGCTGGCGGCAGCCGCAGTAAACTTCAACGTGGATGCGGGGAAAATCCGCCCTGAGCTGCACTCCTCCGGTTTCGGGCCTCAGATATGCTCCTGTCCGCAGGAGAACATCGACGACATACGTTCGATGGGGTTCAAGGCCTCTCGCACGCACGATTGGGCGATCATCAATCCAAACGAGCGCGTGTGCGACTACTTCCACATGTTTCCCCTGATGCATCTTGACGCCAAGGATCCGTCAAACTACGTGTTCGCGCCTACGGACTATCTGCTGAAGCGTACGCGGGAGGAGACGGGGCACGACATCTTCTTCCGTCTCGGGACGTCGATCGAACATTCCGGACCGAAGGTGCATTTCAACTCGCTCATCCCGGAAGACTTCGACAAGGTCGCCGAAATCTTCGCAGGCACCATCCGCCACTACAACCGCGGCTGGGCCAACGGCCACAGATGGGGAATCAAGTACTGGGAGATATGGAACGAACCTGACGGCTTCAACAACATGTGGTGCCTGCCCGACGGCGATGGCGGGGTTGGCGACACGGATGCGGCTCGCAAGGCCGACCGCAAGGCGCGCGACCTAAAGCGCCGCGCTCTCTTCGTGAAGTTCTTCGTGACATGCCTCAAGCGGCTCAAGAGCGAGTTCCCTGACGTGAAGGTGGGCGGCCCCGCGATGTGCAGCATGTACGTCGACTACTTCAAGGATATGCTCGCGGCGTGCAAGGAGGCCGGCATCGCGCCCGACTTCATCTCCTGGCACCACTACTCAAACAGCCCAGACCAGATCATGAATGCAATCGATACCGGGCGGCGTCTCTGCGACGGGTTCGGCTTCACGAACTGCGAGCTGATCATAAACGAGTGGCACTACTTCGACTATGCCCAGTATTCATGGGGCGATCTTCGTTCGCCGAAGCCCGAGCTCATGAAGAAGGCCTGGTCCGGCCCGACCGCCCACAACGGCATCGACTCCTCCTGCTTCAACCTGACGATGCTTTCGAAGTTCCAGACGTCGAAGCTCGACCAGGCCTACTACTACGGCTGCCGCAACATCGGCTCATGGGGATACATGGACGACAAGAAGCAGAAGTACAAGGTCTACTACGGCCTGAAGATGTTCGGCGATTTCGTGAAGTCCTTCCCGGTGATGTGCGAATCCTCTTCCGGGGACAAGGGCGTAACCGTGATTGCTGGCCGCAGCGCAGACGGCGCACGCAAGGGTTTCATTGTGACGGACTACCGTTCGCGGGCGCAGGAGATTTCTGTCGAGGTCAAGGGCGCGCAGCCAGGCGCGGAAGCGAAGGTCATCGTGCACGACTACGAAAACGATCTGGCGGAGAAGTCTATTCGCATCGGAGAGGATGGGCGGCTCACCTTGAAGAAATGCGACACCAACAGCGCCGCGTTTTTCGTCACGCTTTGACCAGCGCGAAGAATGTAATGCAAGGAGTTTGGCATGAAGGAACGGCTCTATTCCCTTGATCTGCTGCGTGGGCTGGACATGATCGTGCTGGTCGTTGCTGGGCCTCTCGTCAGGGCCATGAACTCGGCCTGGCAGCTCCCGCCGTCCGTGATGGGGCAGTTCAAGCATGGCTGGGAGTGCTTCACGTTCTGGGACATCATCATGCCGCTGTTCGTGTTCATGTGCGGAGCTGCCGTGCCGTTCTCTCTTTCGCGGCGTCTGGAGAACGGAAGGGCGGGGCTTGCGTTCTGGCGCCATGTGCTTTGGCGCGTGGCGATGCTGTGGGTGCTCGGCATGGTTGTTCAGGGCAACCTTCTCACTCTCGACCCCGTGAAGTTCAACCCCTATTCCAACACCCTCCAGTCGATCGCCGCAGGTTACCTTGCGGCGGCATGCGTGATGCTGATTCCTTCGAAGGCCATCCGGATCGCCGTCCCGATAGCCTGTGCTGTCGTCTACACGCTCCTGCTGGCATTCGGCGGCGACTACACGGAGTTCGGGAATTTCGCCTTCAAGTCGGACATTGCTATCCTCAAGGCCATCCTGCCGGCTAACAGCGAGTATCTGGCCCATCCGAACCACTACACCTGGTTCTCTACGTCGCTGATGTTCGCCGCAATGACGCTTGCCGGCTACCATGCCACGGAAATCCTGCGTGGCGAAGGCGAGAAGCGCACCAAGGCCATCAGGCTTTTCGTGTATGGCGGCGTCCTTGAGGCTGTTGGCTGGGCGGTCTCGCCGTGGATCCCCGTCATAAAGCCGATCTACACGCTGTCCTTCACTGCGCAGGCGATGGGATGGTGCGTGATCGCTTTGGCGGTTCTCTATGTGCTTACCGACATGTTGATGCTTCGCAAGGGGCTTGGGGTGGTCGTGCTTTTCGGCCAATGCGCGCTTACGGCGTATCTTGTGGGAGGTTTCTTCCGTTCTGTCCTGGTGCGGCTTGCAGAGATACTAACACAGGGCATCCCGCACGTATTCGGATGCGAGAAGGCAACCATGTCCATCATCGTTGCCTGCGTGGTTGCCGTCGAGATCGCGCTTGTGCTGGCCGTTCGCCGCCGGCTGCGTGAGCTCAATCGCAGATAAAGGCGAAATTGCCCATTCAGTTGTTCGTAAAGGAGGTCGTGCAATGATCGAAATAACGCCAATTCTCGCCGCGGTGGTAAACTGCTACGTAGGCTGCAACACAGGGTCGCCAGACGGGCAGACGCTGCACGTGCTTAAGTGCGATACCGAAAGCGGGAAGGCTGAGATCGCGCAGACCGTAACAGGCTTGCAGGGCACCACCTACTTCGCCTTCGACCGCAATGCGCGCAATCTCTACTCGTACATCGGCGAAAATGTTGACGGAACGCGCCGTGGCACGCTCGTCAGGTTCGCCATCGGTGACGACGGCCGCATAGGCCCGATGACACGTCTTGCGGCGCTGCCGTGCGAGGCGCCGTGCCACGTGGCGCTTTCTCCGGACGAGTCTCTCATCGGCTTTGCCGCATACAGCTCCGCCACCGCCGGCACTTTGCCGGTTTCGGGCGGCGACCTGAAGACGGTCGTCCATCCCAACGTTGGGATGGGACCGAACAAGAAGCGCCAGAAGAAGGCCTACGCGCACTGCGCGTTCTTCACGCCAGACGGATCACGCATGGGAATCGTCGATCTTGGCACTGACAGGATCAACTTCTACGATCCATCCACGATGAGGCCGATGCCCGATATGACCATCCATGCCGATCCTGGCGACGGGCCGCGCCATGTCGTATGGTCCAGGGACGGTCGTTTCCTCTTTGTCGTGAACGAGCTTGGCAACAGCGTGTTCAGCTTTGCGTTCGACGGCAAGTCGTTCTCGCGCGTCGGGAAATGGAGCCTTTTGCCGCCCGGCGCGGACGGCGAGGCGACGAAGGCCTCGGCTATCAAGCTCACCGCCGATGGACGCATACTTATGGCTTCAAACCGCGGGCACGACTCCATTGCGTTCTTTGCCGTCGATACGGAGAAGGGTACGCTCACCCTGCGAAGCATCGAGAAGCTCGTTGGCAGCTTTCCGCGTGACTTTGAGCTGATGCCAGGGGAGAAGTTCATGGTCGTGGGCCACAAGATGAGCAACGAGATCCAGATTTACGGCTTTGATCGGGCGGCCTGCTCGCTCAAGCCGGTGGGCAAGCCGATCCCCTGCTGGAAGCCTCTCTGTTTCAAGTTCCGCCCGTCAGACGCGAGGCCGTGAATATCCTGAAAGGTGCATTTGACATGAAGCGTACAATGACTTTGCTCGCAGCCGGACTTTTCGCCATCGCCGCATTTGCCGATGCCGTCACGGTAGGGATGAAGCCCGGAGAGAACTGGTGGGGCGCCGCCAACTACTTCGGATCGCAGATGCCGTTCAACGCAGGAACGGTGCTGCAGCTTGATCTGCGAAAGGATGGATATGCAAACCAGTTCGCCTCAATGCTCATCTCGGACAGGGGCAGGGTGATCTGGTGCGATGACCAATCGGTCGTTTCCATCTCGAACGGCACCATATCCGTATCTTGCGAAACGGCAAAGGTCCAGCTCGTCGAGGCTGGCCAAAACCTGCGGGACGCATTCGTACATGCGGCGGGCAGATGGTTCCCCTCCAGCGGCAAGACGCCTGACCTGCTGTTCTTCTCCGCGCCACAGTACAACACTTGGATAGAGCTTACCTATCACCAGAACGAAAAGGACATCCTCGCATATGCGCAGTCGATGCTCGACAACGGGCTGCCTCCGGGTGTGCTGATGATTGACGACACCTGGCAGGCGGGGTATGGCGATTGGCGGTTCGAGCCGTCCCGGTTCTCAGATCCCAAAGGCATGATGAAGAAGCTGCATGACATGGGGTACAAGGTCATTCTCTGGATGTGCCCATGGGTTAGCATGGATTCGCCGGCGTTCCGCCGTATAGCATGGGGCGTAAATCCGGATGACGTGAAGGGCTATCCGACAAAAGGCGGATTCCTTACGAAGGACGGCATCCCCGCGGCCGTTCGTTGGTGGAACGGCTATTCGGCTCTGCTCGACCTTACCCACCCAAATGGACGCGCGTGGTTCAAGGAGCAGCTGGACGGGTTGGTCAGGGATTTTGGCGCGGACGGCTTCAAGTTCGACGGCGGCGGCGTGAGTTGCTACGCGATGGGCTACGGGACATACGACAAGAAGGCGTCCAGCGGCGATCAGGTGCTGGCCTACGCCCGCTACGCGCTCGACTATCCAGTGAGCGAATACCGCAACGCCTGGCGCTTCCAGGGGCAGCCGGTGGTGGAGCGCCTGCATGACAAGGGGCATACCTGGAGCGAACTTCAGAATCTTGTGCCGGACATGATCGGCGGCGGATTGCTTGGGCACCCGTTCATGTGCCCGGACATGATCGGCGGCGGCAGCTGGACGGCGTTTCTGCCCGGCGCTCCGTTCGACGCCGAGCTGTTCGTGCGCTCTGCGCAGGTACATGCGCTCTGCCCGATGATGCAGTTCTCTGCCTCTCCATGGCGCGTGCTGGACAAGGCAGACCAGCAGATTATCCGAGATGTGGTCGCACTGCGCCAGAAGTTCGCGCCGAAGTTCGTGGAGCTTGCCCGCGAGAGCGGCCACACCGGCGAACCGATGCTCCGCAACCTCGAATACAACTACCCGGGCCTTGGCTATGCGGCGATAAGGGACCAGTTCATGATGGGCGGAGACCTGCTTGTCGCGCCTGTCGTAGTGAAAGGGCAGAAAGAGCGTTCCGTCGTCCTGCCGCCAGGAAAGTGGCTTGCGGACGATGGTGCGGAGTTTGTCGGCCCCCAGACGGTTACGGTGAAAACGCCGCGCGCCCGACTTCCGCATTTCATCCTGCAGCGCCAATAGCTGCTGGACGGATGCTCTATCGCCATGCCTTTTGTGGTATAATCTACGGCCATGAACTGCGAAGAACTGAACAAGCGTTATGGCGCGCCCGGTCGGATAGTGTTCCGCGACGGGCCGCAGGGATATCCCGTGGCCGCGCTCGCCAACCAGTACGGCAGCGCCGAAATCTCGCTCTTTGGAGCGCAGGTGCTATCCTACAAGCCAACAGGCAACTTCCCGGTGCTCTTCACGCCCAAGGACATCTCCTTCGGAGCGGACAGGGCGGATCACGGCGGAATCCCCGTGTGCTGGCCTTGGTTCGGAAAGAATGGGCCGGAGGGATCGTACGGGCACGGCTTCGCGCGCCGCAGCCTATGGCGCGTGACCGGCAGCGAATATTCGGAAGATATCACAGAGTTGACGCTTGTTCTTGACTGCACAGAGGAGACGAAGAGGCTCTGGCCTTACGATTTTGCGCTGCAGCTCAAGGTGTCCGTGTCGATGAAGCTGAACATGGGGCTTAAGACGACCAACACTGGCACGGAGCCGTTCGAGATAACCGAGGGGTTCCATCCATATTTCCTCGTGCGCGACCGCGATGCGGTCACGGTGCGTGGATTGGACGGCTGCGCATTCTGCGATGCGCGCAAGACGCGTGTGGCGGATGCTGTGTGGACCGGCGACCTGGTGTTCAACACCGAGTACGACCATGTGTTCGCCGTCAAGAAAAGCGAGTTCGCGATTCTCGATCCCGGCCTTAGGCGGGCCATTGCCATAGCCTCGCGCGGAAACACCAAGCTTGTGTGCTGGAATCCGGGGGCCGCAGACCTGCCGGACCGCAATCTGGACGCCGATGCCTGGCGGAAGTTCGTGTGCGTGGAGCCGGCGACCCTCTTCAAGGAGGATTCGACCATAACCGTTGCGCCCGGCGAATCGCACGAGCTGCTGATGGCAATCCAGTCCGTCCCCGAGAAATGAAGTGAAACGCGCCGCGCTCATCGTTACGTCGTTCGCTCACCGCACCACGGCGCAGGAGATGCTGCGGGTGCAGGATACCGTGGCCGCGCTGCGGCGCATCGGCTGGTCAGTGGACGTGCTTACGCCAAGCGTAAACCCGATCCTTTCCGCAACGTTGGACTCTGATGTGCGCGTGTTCACGGTTCCGCGCCTGCCGTTTTGCCGCCGTCTGCTCATGTTCCTGCGAGGTGTGGCGCTCGCCTCACGGCGCACGTACCAGGTGCTGCACGGCTTTGACGAGGGTGCCGACATTGTGCGTGCGGTGGATCGTGTGACGATCAAGCGCTTCGCCTACATCGCCGAGATGCACGATCCGGCCTCGGCAGGTCTATCCACAATCGCCAACGCCTCTGCCGTGATTGTGCCGGACGAAGGCACGCTTTCCCGATTCCGGCAGCCGCCGCCCATGGCGCGCGTTTCCGTGCTTCCCGACCCTCACGCCGAATTGGCCGACAACGCATTCACCGCCGCAGAGTTCGCAAGCGCGCTCGACGGCATCTACACATACGTGCTTCGCACGCATCCGGAGATCGAGACATGAGAAAATCAGCGAAGGTTCCGTCGAAGCGCGGCAAAAAGGGCAAGCGGGCACCCATCCCGCCTATCCGTCGGCTTATGCGGCGCTATTCGTGGGTGTTTGCCGTGGCGGTGGCCGTGATGTCGCTTGCCGGCAGCTGGTTCGTAAGCCATCCTTGGCAATGGATATCCGACAAGTGCGACGACTGGCCGCGTTTCGTGACCATGCCGCTGCGCTATTTCGGCGACAGGACGATAATGCTCACGGATGGTCTGGGCTGGACCGGGCATGACGCCGTATACGACTTCGACGAGCCGGCTCCGTCTGGCGAGGTGTTCTTCGCCGGCGCTCCCGTGCGCATCTCGCCGCCGGCACCGTCGGATGTGCGCGTGGTTGAGCGCGGGGACTTCATTATTGGATGGTCGCCGTCGCTGAAGCATCCGCTTTGGGTGGCGTATCACGTGCCTCAGGAGAAGGCTTACGAGGCGGGGGAGCGTCCTGGGTTCAAGGCTGACCCTGCGGTTCCGGGCTCTCCGGCGGCCTCGGTCTACAAGGGATCCGGCTATGATCGTGGCCACATGGCCCCTAACTACGCCATTGCCACGCGTTTCGGCGTAGAGGCGCAGAAGAAGACCTTCTACACCTCAAACGTTGCGCCGCAGACGCCTGGCCTGAACAGGGGGCCGTGGCGCGAGATCGAGCACCGGATCGCCGATCTTTGGACTGCGAAGTACGGCGAGATATGGGTGATCGTAGGCTGCGTGCCGGGCGATGTGGAGGATAGGCTGCCGGCGGGCGTGGATGTGCCTAAGGCGTTTTGGCAGGTGATCGCCGCGCAGACTGCGGATGGAGTGCGGGCTCTTGCGCTGTACATGCCGAACAATATGCCGTTCACGGCGTTTCCGGTGCACAACATCGTGACAATCGACGACCTTGAAAGCCGAACAGGTCTGGATTTCTTCCCGGACATGCCGGACTTTCTCCAGAAGCCGCTGGAGGCCGATCTCCCCACGCGCCTGTGGCCCGTGCGGTTCATCGACATCTTTCGCCTGATCGGTCTGCGCTTCCGGTGAAGAGCCTCATCCATAGGATTCATGAGCGCTGCGGCGACCTGTGGTGGTATGCTATCCTGATATTCGTGGCCTGCCGTTCGGGCGATGTGATACAGGCGTTCATCGGGCTTTGGCTCGTGCCGCATTATGTTCCGCAAAGTGAACTTGGCGCGGCGCTTCCGCTGCTCCAGATCGGCGGCGCATTCGGTCTGCCGCTCTCGATACTCGTGATTCCGTTTTCGCGCTGGCTCACGCTTTATTCGGCACGCGGAGAGTACGGCAAGGTCAAGCGGATGCTTGCGCTGGCCTTCCGGTCGGTCGCTATAGTGTTCGCGATTGTGCTGCTGTCCGCACATTTCATAATGCCGCTCTTCTTCGAGCGCCTGCGCATCGAGAAGGGGTCGCTCGGGGTCCTTATAATCTGCACTGGGCTGATCGGACCATTTGCCAACGTGTTCAACAATGCGCTCCAGGGTCTCAAGCGGTTCAAGACGATAGCGATCATCAACGTCGTCGGCGCTCCTGTGCGGCTTCTCGTGATGCTGGCTACGATGCCGTTCCGGGCGCTGGCTGGATACATGCTGGGGCAGATGTCTGCGCCGCTGATCACCATAGCCGTTTCATGGTTCTCGCTCCGAAAGGAGCTTGGCGGATCGGTGAAGTCCATTCCGATAGGGCGTAGCGATGGTTGTGCGATGCTGCGCTATGCGGCCCCTCTGGCTGTAAACATGCTGATCGGCACGGTGCTTGGCACATGGCAGATGCTGTTGTTCCGCCAACGCCTGCCCGAGGTGGAGTCGGCGGCGTTCTACATCATATCGAGGTTGGCGGAGGTATCCACATATGCAGGTATTTCACTTTCCATAGTCGCATTCCCTCTGGCTACCGAGGCGGGTGAGCATGGCGGGAGGTTCAGCGGCCTGCTCTGGCGCTTCCTTGGCGGCACTTTCCTGCCTGGAGCTGCGGTGATGCTGGTGTTTGCCCTGATTGGCGAGCCGCTCCTGAAGGCTGTACCGCTGTGGCGGGACTATGCCTGCTATTGGCCGCTCCTTGCGCTGTATACGTTGCGCATGGCCATATGCACCACAAGCGGCGCGTTTGCGACATACGAGACTGCGGCGGGGCGCTTCACCTTCATGTGGTACTGGATACCTTCAATGCTGGTGGAGACTGGCGGGCTTGTCGTTCTGACCGGATACGGGGTCTTCAACGGCATCCTGCCGCCGTGCGTGGTGGGCTGGATGGAGTCGCTGAACGCCGCCCGGCTGGACTTCTTCGTGTGGTGGCTGCTGTGCTGTGCGGCAGTCCACATGCTGATGGTTGCATGTCACATTCTCTTGCGGGCAACGCCCCGGAGAGCCTAAACGCCGTATCGGGTCCGGAAGAAATAGCGGTACATCGCGTTGACTGCCACTGCGAAGGCTGGTTGCGGCAGATGGCGCCAGCAGAAATTCTGCACGCGGTAGCACAATTCCACCGGCCGCGACTGCTCGGCAACCTCCGGCACCCCTGCACCGGCGGCGAGCCTGCGGTATGTCTCGCGCATAGGGTTGAGCGATTCCCGGTACCATGGACGCCCAAGCGTATTGCCGAGAAAATGGTGTATCGCCGGATTGCGCCGAGCGGTAGAGTACTGAGCATCGCCGTACCATGCGCATGAAGGTATTCCCGTTGCTCGGAGGACGTCTTTTTGCCTCTTGAACATCTGAAAATGCGTGAGGAAGTTGTATTCCGGCGGTAGGACAGCCGCATCGTTGGCAAGAACCACAGAGAAATAATCCTGATCGCCGAACATAAAGTCGTTCCTGACTTTGCGCATGTAGTCGAATATTCGCTCGGTGCAGTGCCGTTCGCGCCATGTCGCAAGGTCGATCAGCAACACTCCGGAATTGAAGTACGGTGCGTCAGATGGGAGTCCAACCAGTTTCTTGTATCGGTTGCACAGACAGTCGTAGCCGATGGCAAACGCTTTCCCGCCCAGAGGCATGTCGAACAATGGGGAAATGTCCCTTGATACTACCGTATCGCCGTCGAGATATACCGCGCGATCGAATTCATCGCCGAGCAGTTTGGCTATGAATAGACGTGAATATGCGGAAAACGATACATAGCCGTTTGCGCCAAGGTCCCTTACGATTGCAAGTGTGTTGTTGACATCAATGATGCGCATATCGCCACCAAATCTGTCTGAAACAGCCATCAGAATGTGCTTGTCAGCCTCAGACAGCCCATTTGCCAGAACCACAACTGATTGAGAAGGGGTTGATTTTAACAGCGAATATAGCGATACCGCTGTCAACTTGACATAGTTTTCGTCCGTTGCGTACACAATGGCTGTCTTCATTGGTGCGAATTGTATCATATTTTGCCACCGGAGGCACTTACTGACCCCTCTGGACGCAATGCGTCAACCACCCGGGTGCTTAAGGGTCAACCACCCGGGTGCTTAAGGGTCAACCAC
>CAMPAA010000059.1 GCA_946631345.1 uncultured Verrucomicrobiota bacterium | reverse complement strand
AAAACAATCCGCTCGGCCTGTGGCAAGGCCAAAATCACGCCGTGGGGCGCGAACAGGCTCCGGCACACGTTCGGCACGGACGTTCGCCGGGCGTTCGGGCTGGAAGCGGCGCGGGCGGTTCTGGGTCACACGGGCGGCGGTTGTATCACGGACGTGTACACCTTCGACGCAATGGAAGAGGAAATGGTGCGCAAGGCGGCCCCGGCGGTGGAGGCTCTTGGGTAAAAAAAAAAAGGAACGCCCCGCGCCGGGAGGTGGATTGGCGCGGGGCGTTTGTGGTCTTTTGCCGTTTCGGTCACTTGGGGGCGCAATCCGTACAGGCGGCGCAATCCGCCGCCGTGATCGTCATGCCGTTCTGCGCGGTGCAAATTCCGTTTGCGCAGTCCAGCGTTTCGGTCGTGCCGTCCTTCTTCGTGACGGTCACGCTGCCGCTCTTCTTGTTCACCACATAGTCGCGGAGCGCGGCAAAGCCCTCCGTAGTAAGCGACGACAGGAACGTCCCCGCCGCGCTCGATCCTGTGGCCACCGCGTCGTTGTAGTGGACGTCGACGTCCGGCTTTATGTCCGTCGTCGGCGTCTGCGTCGCCGTCTGGCTGAACGTGTCGGTGCTGCCCGTGCTTTCAAGGCTCTGGGTCTGCGTGAAGAGTTCCAGCGTCGGCAACGTGCCGCCGTCTGCCTCGATGGTCGCGTTCGTTCCGGCTATCGGCAGCTTCACCTTCGCGGCGACGATGATCGTGCAGTCCTCGAAGGAGTTGTTCTGCGTCTGGCTCTTTGCGGGCTGTGCGCTCTCCGAGGTTGCGCAACCCGCCAGCATTGCAAGCGCGAACGCGGCGACAATGGCCGCAACCTTGCCGCCCTTGCACTTCCGGGCGATCTTGCGCTTGGTCGCCGCCGTCTTGCGCGCGGCCTTGTCCTTGCCCTTGATGGTCTTTCCCATGTCGCGCCCCCTTTACTTGATGTACTTGTCGATAAGCGCGTCGGTCTGGGCGTTGATCTTCGCCAGTTCGTCGTCGCTGATCCTGCCGTCGTCGGCAACGGCCTCGGAATACACGGCAAGCGTCGCCATGCCGTCGCGGAGATATCCCGCATACTTCGCCTTGCCGCCGTCGAGCGTGGCGTTCTCGGCCAGTTTCTTGTTTAGCGTCCGGGCGAGCTTCTTGGCGGTGTCCTTCGTCAAGAGATACTCAAACGCCAGCGCGAGGAGTTTGTCTTTCATTGTGCGTGTCCTTTCTTGGTTGTTCTTACTTTGTGTGTTGCACGGTCGCCGCCTTGGTGACCGCATTGAAGCCATCTTTGCCCAATGCGCCGAAAATGAGCGCAAGCACGGCAAGTATCAAGACACCAATGACGGCAAACACAAGCCGATTGACGAGCCGGGTCTGGGTGTCGCCCTGCCGTTCAGTGGTCTTGAAAAGGGTCTTTATCTGTTCGCTCTGCACGGCATCGGCCTTTTGAAGGTCACCTATCGCGTCGCGGATTTTCGCGAATGATTCCCGGTCGCACATGATCAGTTCCCTTCGATGACTACCGTGACCTCGTTCGTCTTGGCCGCTTCGCGCTGGGCGGCGCGGATGTCGGCGACGTCCGCCGGAAGGTTGGCGCGCTCCCATGCGCGCCGAGCCTCCTCCGCCTTACGCGCGGCCTCCTCCCTGCGGCGGCGCGCCTCCTCCGGGTCGAACGGCTTGATGCGCTGCGCGGCGTTCGTCCACGCGAAGCCGTCGGCGTAGATGTCGATGCGCACGATCCGATCGGCGATGTTGGTGACGATCTGCGCGACCCTCTCCCCGTGCCAGCGGCGGCGTCCCGTATCGGTTACGACTTCGCGCGCGTACACGTCAGAAATGAGCGCATCCGGAGAGGCATCGCGCGCGGCGGCGAGGAACGCGTCCACCTCCGCGTGCGTTGCGAGTCCAGATGCGACCACCTGATTCGTGATCTGTGCGAATAGCGGGTAGTCGTCGGAGAAGTACGAGGCGGCCTGCCATTCATCGGTGAGGTTCGCCTGTTCGATCCACGCCTTTACCATCTCCCATTTGCCCGCCTGTTTCGCGGCGGTCACGATGCCGAGCTTGGAGTATTGCACGGCATGGGCGGTGTTGGCCGTACAGAATGCGGTCATCAGGACGGTTGTGAGCAGTCGTTTCATGGTGTCTCCTTTGTGGCGGTCTTTGTGTTCGGGAAAGCCATCCTGCCGCCGGAGTCGGGGATGACGAAGCCTTTGATGTTCCATACGCCGTTCGTGTGAACGGTCGGCGCGGGCACGTAGTTCGCCGCGACGTAGTACGCGTAGTTCGTGGCGTTGGCGATGAAGATGTCCACGGGGAAGTCGGCCAGCGTGTGGCGCGGCAATAGTTCCGTCCAGTCGGCGGCGTTCGTGCTGGACGCAAGCCGCGAGAATATCCATACCTCCGTCTCCATCGGGATGAAGTCGAACTTGCGCTCAACGGCGACGTGTACGAGGTTGTTCGTCACGTACGAGCCGCTGTCGCGGATGTATGGGTCGTTCACAGTCACCTTGGTGCCGCCGCCTCCTTCAGAACATCCTCCACCTGCGCGTCAGTCCATCCGAGCGCGATCTGGAGTTTCGCCTTGCCTTGCGTAAAATACTCGTTGTCCTCGCGGAAGTCTTGAGCCGCGAGATAGAGGTCGTAAAGCCCCTCTCTCTCAATGTACGCCTTGACTTGCGCCCACACACCCGCGTTCGTGAGCGCGGCTACTATGCGCAGTTTGGAGAACGTGCGCGGCGGTGGTGGCGGCGCGTCAACGAGAATCCATTGCTTGTGCCAGAGATGGTCGCTCTCGCCAAGCGCGTACCCGCCGTACTCAACGACCTTGCCATCTTGCGGCTCTGGCAACGGCGCGTCATCGCCTTTGGGGTAGGCGTCACTGAGCGAGGCGTACTGCTCTGCGGTGGGGTTCACGATTGTGCGCCCGTCGAGCGTCACGATGTATCGCGGCTCGGCGGTGAGGACGCGCGTTAGGGAGTTGTATCGGTAGTAGGTAGTTGTTGCCATTTGAAATCTCCTTATTTGTCATTGCCGATTATGAACGCGCCCGTGCCTTCGTTGCGGAACAACTGTCCCGAAACGCGGTCGTACATCGCGCCCTCCGACACGCCCTGCTCGTTCGTGAAGCGCACGGGGATGAGGTCAAGAGCGGAACTTCCACCTATTATCATCTTAAAGGAATATATCCTATTCCCTTCTATGAATTGAAACTGCGAACCACCGCCGATATTGAAGATGATGAAATTTCCAGACAAAGAATTATATGCTCCAGACTTCTGGAAAAGGAGCGAACCACCAGAATAGATGGAACATATATTATCTCCGTTCTCCGCCTTGTATGAGATTGTGTATATCGTATTAGCATTAGCCAAGACAGTTGAGACATTGACATTCAAAGCCCCAAATTCAATATAACCAGAAGTAGACACCCCATAATACTGGCGAGAAGTATTCGACCCCATAAGTTGTCTTTTTATAGATGAGACAACAAACATATGTTCGGCAATTACCTCCACGCCAGAAGACATTGGGATTCCCGTGTCAATCCATGACAACCCGTCCGTGGCAAGATACTCCACCTCCGCGTCATACGGGAGTTTCGCGCCGCCACCGCCGCCGCGACCCAAGAATATCTGCCGCGCCGCTATCATGCGTTGCCTCCAGCAGTCTCCATCCAGCCGCCGACAGCGAACTCGCCAGCCGCGTACTCGCTGATGTAGTACACATTTTTCGCTCCCGCCATGCACGCGAAGTCCGTCCCCGCGTCCGTGCGAGGGTGGAAGTTCACGCCCCATGTCACAGTAGGTTCCTGACCATCCGTGAGCGATGTGCAGTCAATCACAAGCACCGCGTCACGCGCCTTTCCAGATTCCATGTCAGATGGCAGCGTACCCATCGCAACGGAGAATGCCGCGCTTGCCGTCGGCGCATACGCCGCCATGCTGAACGGCGAGACAGTCAGCACCCCGCTATCGTATGTAGCATTGACGGGATTACCAGAGCCGCCCACGGGATAGAGCGGCATCTTCTTCTTTTTGAGAGCCGCGACAGCCGCCGCCAGAGCCGCGAGAAGCGCACCTATAGTTCCGCCGCCGTAGATGCCCCACTCCGCAAGAGCCTCAGCGTCACCCTCCGCAATCGCCACGGGGCAGTTCGTCACCGCCTCGACGAAAGCCGGATTGTTGGTTGCGATGTACGCTGCGCCTATCAGCCCATTTGTCAACGACGGCAGGTCGCTCAGCCGCGCGAGCCCCAGCGTGTTGCGGATGAAGATTCCGCGCGTTGCGGAGAAAGACGAGCCTGAATCCTCACCAGCAGTCCATGAAAGTGCCGTGGAATGTGCATCGCCTTTTGTGACACCAAGAGAGAAGGCTTCGCCGCCTGAAACTGGGTTCGTAGAACATGGCATCCATTGGCTCCCCGTCCATTGCATCACAGGAACATCATTTACGGAAGGTATATACCCATGGAATACCCATTCTCCATAGGTCGGCACTTCGTTGGTGACGATGTTGCAGACGTCGTTGGTGGTGGTCTTGGTGTCAAGACTCGCCACCACATCTGCGCCGCTGACAGGGACTCCTCCGCCACCAAGCAGCGATTTCGCCACTTCCGCCTCGGAGGCTTTTTGCGCAATCAAGCTCCCATCCTGTATATCTCCTGCAAGCCCCGACACCGCTTCATCCGTGTGGTTGTTGGCGGCTTGGCTGGCCGAATCGACTCTGGCATTCAGAGCGGCGGAGAGCGCGTTGGTGGCGCTGTCCGTGTAGTTCGTGGCCGGCGTGAGGTCGGCGGGGGGCGCGCTCTCCGCCACTATCGCGCGCACGTCGTTCGTGGTGAGGGCGGGGGGAATCTGCGCAACCACACGCGCTTCGGCCTGGGCGATCCGGTTCGTCACCCATGGCTGGGTTGCCATTTGGGCGGCGCGGGCATGATAGGCCGTACAGAATGCGGCCATCAGGACGGCGGAGAAAAGATGCAGCTCGTCAAATCGTTTCATCTTGCAACCCCTTCGTCTGCAAGGTTGAGCGTGATTTTGCCGTCCTCGTCGGCAACGGCGGTCAGAAGATGGTAGAGGCCCGTGACAGGGTTGTGGATGTAGGTGTCGGCGGGGATGATGTCTGGTGCCGTGCCGTCGCCGGCTGCGGGGCATTCGCTTACATTCAGCGTGCCCGTGCCGAGCCATCGCGGGTTGCCGCTTTCGTCCGTGCCGATGATGCTGTAGGAGAGTCCGGCGGCGGCGTCCGGGAAGAGGAACGGGGAGAGGTAGAAGCGGAACGCGCCGCTTTCGTCCCTGCTTGCCGTTGCGGCGAAATCCTCGCGCGCCGCGCCTGTATCGGGGTCGGGCGTGCGCCCTATGCGAACGGAAAGAGCCTCGATGTCGTCCGGCACGTCTCCGCACACCGTGAGAATGGCGGAAGAGAGCCGCCCCGCCCATATCGTGGCAAGGGGGAGATTGAGGCGCGCGGGGTTCACCTTGACGCGGATCGTCTTCATTTCGCGGCATCCTTCCCCGCACTGGCGCACTTGGCAATGAGCGGCTGCGACTGTGCGACGGCTTGCATGATGCGCTCTCCCTCGCTGCCCGGCGGAAACATGGGGGCGCAAAGCATGAGCAGGGCGCGCATTGACGCGGCAAGCCCGGCAAGCTGCGCGATCTCGGCAGGTGTGGCGGCTTCGGCGGCGGTTGGTTCCTTTGGTGTTTTTTCTTGCATGGCATCTCCTCCACAGTTGGCGGATTGGTCAAAAACGAATCCGCCCCCTACCATTGGGGGCGCAGTCAATCCTCCGGCGTGCTGATCGTCACCGCCGCCTCCAAGGTGTTGGTGGAGTAGTCTATCCCGTCCCCGTCGTGATCTCCGGCAACGTATATCCCGAAAACATGATCGGGGATGAGATACGTTCCCGCCGTGTTGATCTCCGTCCGCGCTGAATGGCTGATGTTCGTCATTTCCAGCTCCTTCAGAAAGCGTCGGCGGAACACACGATGCGAAGTTCCACGCGCTGCACGTAGAGCAGCAGGGATGCGCCGACTGGCAGGGCGGATGGCGCAACCCGGCGCGGCACTATGCCAAGCCACACTTCATTCCGTGGAGCACCTGCAAGAAACGTTTTCGCCGTGTCCCCGGTAGGTATCTCGTAGTCGTAGCAGTAAGGACTGGGGGTTGCACCTGTGGTGTACAGCCACAATGGATTGTACTGGCTTCGGTGGTCTATGTCGTCGTAGGTGGAGTTGAACACGTCATACGGGTCGTATGCTGTCGGGTCGGCTATCACTCGGCCCGCCGCCGCTCCGTTGTTTGCTTTCCCCGCAAGGTTGAAATACGAGCGTCCGCTGCCGCCGATGGAGTTCACCCCCGCAGGGCAGCCGTCAAAGAAACGGAACTCGATCTCCGCCGAATCGTTCGCTCCGATAGTGCCTACCGACGGCACGGCGGAGACACCATCGGGGGTGGAAAGGACGAGCGACGGGCAATGCAGCCTCAAGTAGATGTGGAACGGTTTCGCCATCTTTCCGAACGGCAGAAACCGAAGCTTGAACTTCAGGGCAAGCGCGCTCACCGCAGTCTCCGCAAAATAGGGATAATCGGTTGCGGTAGACATCATCCGGCGCAGGGAATAGCTGCGCGTGCAGTACGAAAAGAGAGCCTTTTCACCTGTACGCCACGCCGCACCGCCCGTATCGTCAATCACGTACCCCATGAGCGTCTGCATCTCGGTGCCGTAGTTAGTGGCTGATGGGTTCGTTTCCTTGCCGCACGCCGACGCCCATATGTACTTGCTCTCGGACGGCGTTACTATCAGCTCCTTGCTGCGCCAGTTGTTCTTGAGCGTGACGACGGCGAGGTGGGTGCCGCCGCCTTTGGTGACCGCGTTCAGGTGCGTGCCGTCTGTGGTGAGGTGCGCCATTTCGTCAGCTCCATGTTATCACTGTTGGCGTGTCAATTGTTATGCTGGAGCCGGACGTGCGGGATTCGCACAGCCCGTTTGAGAAAGCCAGCGTCACGGGCGTATACTTCAGCACCGAACCCGTCCATTGGATGTCTGTCGCAACGGTGATGTTTCCTGTGTACTTCGCCCCGGCGGTCGTGGTCATTATCGTGCCGCCGTTCGTGTCGAGGTCGTCTGTGGTGAGAAGCGTGCCGCCGTTCGTGTCGAGGTCGTCTGTGGTCAGCACCTCGGCGGGGTCGAGGTCGTCTGTAGTGAGAAGCGTGCCGCCGTTCGCTCTATAATCTTTGTTTGTGAGCAGTTTGGTAGCGTCAATTGGTAAAGCCAGCAATAACGTATATACGTATGAGGGCGTCATAAACATCCCGTTGGAATCAATCGCAAGCATGCATGGGTTTGCTTGTGGATAGGATGCCGCGATGTCGCTCAATGTGTGGGTATGGCCCTTGGTTGCGTATTTGTCATATACAAACCCGCGCGTGGCGATTTGGAGGTTGCCGGTATTCAGCCAGCCGGAGTCGTGGCTTGGCTCGTTCTCCAGCACTTGGCGTTGCGTGCCGTCCGGGCCGTTGAAGTCTAATTTCACGCCGCTGTAATAGGCGCCGTTGTATGCGCGCAAATATACGGTGTTCGCCTCCGTAATTATCCGTCCCACCAGCCCGCTGCGCCAGTGCAAATTCAGATAGCCATAGGTCGCATTTGCCGACGTGTCGAATGTCACGGCACCGCTGAAGATCTTTGCGCCCGTGATGGTCTGGGCGGTGGAGAGGGTGACGTAGTTGGTGAACTCGGCCTCAAGGGCGGTGACGAGATCGTCAAGGAAGGTGCTTTGCGCATCTTCGATGGCTTCCATGAACGCGTCGCCCAAATCATCATAGGTGACATAATCGGCATGCGTATGGTCGCCCGCCGCGACGGTGTCTGCGGTGGTGCCGAAGTCGCGATAAGATACCGCCCCCGCGTTGTTGAACACAAAACCCGTGGCGGTTTCGCTCTTGCGCATGAAATGCCCGTTAGTCCAGCCGCGCGAGGCGATCTGGGTGGATGTGGTGGCGGTCGTGTCGGCGGACGGTTCGGCGACGAGCTGCTGGGCAAACCCGTTATCGTTGGATGCTATCGCTATGCCGCCGTAGACGTTGCCGTTGTGTACGCGGAAATGCAGGGCGGGGTTGTACAAGTTGGCAATGATCTCGGCGACGGTGATTTCAGAGCCCGTGGAAGAACTGAGGAAGCGGTAGCGGCCATAGTTCGTTCCGGCAAGCTGGTCAAGGTAGGCGTTTTGAAACTTCTTTGCGCCCGTGATGGTCTGTGTCCCGGTGATGGTGACGTAATCGGAGAGGTCGGGAACGGTGTAGTCCGTCTTGCGGAGAAAGTACTGGTTTGCCCAGCCGCGCGTCGCGATCTGGTTGGATGTGGTAGCGGTCGTGTCGGCGGACGGCGGGTTTTCTATGGTCTGCGCGCCCGTGCCGTCGGCGGACACGGAAACGCCGATGCCCGAATGCGTGCCGGAGGCGGTCACGGCGCGGAGGTGCATCTGGTGCGTGGTGCCGTTGCCGGAGCCTGAAACGAGATAGCCCGTATTTACGGCATCTTTCGTCTGGAATTGGAAATAGCCGTAGTTGGAGGCAACACCCGCGTCGTTCGCCAGCCGGACTATGGGCGAACTGGCGAATGTCTTTGCGCCCGTGATGGTCTGGGGAGTGGAGAGGGTGACTAAGCCCCCGTAAGCGGCAAGCCAGTCAAGGTCAAGGGATATCGTCGCAGGGGAGGCGGGGGACGGGGTAGCCGGATAGGAGACCCGCACGCCCGCCGTGCCGATGGTGTTATTCAGGAGCGCGGCGACGGCGTTGAAGTGGCTTGCCGGGATTTGCGAAACGGGCGCGCCCGCGCGGAAGTTGTCTCTGACGTGAAAGGCCATGTTTCCCCCTGCGGCTATGCCCAATCCGGCGCGCCAATGACCAGTACTCCGTTGCAGTAAAGGGCGGCCCCGCGCCGGACAACCTCAAGCCACCACATATGCGGCGACATATGGCCGCGCGTGACATCCACCGATTCACGCTCAAAGACGGCGTTTCCGGCGCTGCCGTCTGAAATGAATCCGACAGGCGTGAAGGTGTACGATCTCCCGTCGACATCGGTGACCGTGACGGCTTCCGTGCTGTGCGCCTCGGCAGACGAAAGCCCCTCGAAACGGAACCGCTGCTCCTTTATCTTGGCCGTATAGAGGTCGGTACGCCATGACGTGGGCACGCCGTCCACGTAAACGGCAGGGACGGTCTCCTTGGCGACGATCTGCGCGTATTCATGCTCTTGCACCTTGCCGGAAAACATATCAGCCAAAGCCATGTCACGCCTCCTTCATTACAAGCAGTTCCTCAAGCTTCGCGGCAAGGTCGGCGGTGTTGCCCTCGATCTTGCGCAGCTCGTCCTCTACGGTGGTTTTGGTGCGCTCTGCGGCGGAAGCGCGCACCATGGCCTCCACCTCCGGGGTGAAGCGTGACGACTTGCGCCAGCCGGAGAGCGTATCGGTCACGCCCTGCGAATCGCCCGCCGCCATAAGGCGTGAAAGTTCGTCAATGCGCCACTTGCCGCCATAGCGGCGGGCGGAGCGGTGCAGACGGTCGAGGTCGCTTTGGTAGTCCTTCTCTTCGGCGATCTTCTCGGCGGCGCGCGAAGGGTCGCGGAACATCGCAAAGGCGCGGTCGAACTCGGCGGCGGCGGAAGCCGCGCGATCAGACAAAGCGGACTTGCGCTCATTTTGCGCGGCGATTTCCTCTCGGATGTCGGCCATGCGCTGTTGGTGAAGTTTCTTCTCATCATCCTCACGCTGTTTGGCAATATCCTTCTGCATCTTAAGTGCCAACTTCCCTTCCGCTTCAAGATACGCAGTTTCTGCACTTACAATTTTTGATTGCGCATTCTTCAAAGCGGTGTTCCGCTCGGTGGCGTTCGCTTCGTTGTCAATCCGCATCGCTTCTAACTCTGACTTTTGCCGTTTCGCACTTTTACGCTCTGCGTCCGCACGGTCTTTTGCCCGTTTCGCAACTTCTTCAAACTCCTTCACGTAAGCCTTGTCCGTCTCTCCAAACAAATCGCGCATCTGATCATGCCTTGCCATCGCATCTGCTGCAGCCGCTTCAAGCTTTTCGGCATTCTTCTCCGTCAAGGCAAGACGCTGTTCTGCAAGTTTAAGGCTTTCCGTTTCCTCCGCATTTCTGCGCTTTGCTGAACGTTCGGTAATCTCCGCCTCTTTCTTCGCAATCTCAAGATTCCATGCCGCGCCAACCCGTTCCTTTTCATCGGATGAAACCTTCTGCAAATCTTCTGCTTTCTGCCTTTGCAGATCAGCCAATTCTTCATTGTCTTTTGCCGAAACCAAACGCCCCGCTGCACCCTCCATGCGCTTTTGAGCATCAGCCATGCGGTCAAACGATTCCGTCGCATTGTCAACCGCCTTTGTGACAACTGAAAGACGGTTTACAAGTGCATCGAACTTCGCTTCTTTTGTGCGGGCAAGCCGCTCCGTCATCTTTGCGCCCAACTCTTGAGCCTTTTCAAGCATCTTGTTTGCTTTTGAAACGAAGTAATCCGCCGTTGCTCCTATGATCGCTTGCAACCCGGCTATCGCCGCACCTACTGGCCCGAAAGCCATTGCCATTCCGGCAACTCCAGAAATTGCGTTTGCCATTTTCCCCGCCGCACCGTCGGCGGAACCCATCGCCCGTGACATGAGCATGAGTGCGGGCACGGCACGTCTTGCAGAACGCGCAACTCCCTCAATCTCTCCTTTTGCGGCATTCATTCCGCCATGGCCACCGCCTTGGTCGCCATGCAGTTTTTCAAGATTCTTGTGCGTGTCTTTGTCAAAGGCGTTGTAAAAATGCCCTTTCGCATATCGAGCCGCTTCCCTCTGCTTTGCACGTTCCAGAAGTGCGCAATATCGTTCAAGTGCTTTATTGTGTTCTTCCTGTGCCCGCGCCGCCGCCTTTGGCGCATCAACTCTTCTATTCAGTTCATCAAGCGTTTCGTATGAAGCCAATGCCGATTTGTGCATTTTCTCAAATGCTTCCGATTCGGCAGCAAGTGATCTTGATATTGACTCGGCACGTGACTTGAAAGCCACAACAGCCCTATGCGTTTCCTCGACGGTTGCTTTCGAGAAATCTCTGATTTTCCCGATTGCCTCCTTTAATACAGATGAGAACCGATCTTTTGCGCCAATCTGTATGTCAATGTGTTTCATGGGTTGCCCTTATCGCCGCGCTGTAGTATAATTCGCGGCGTTATGTTTGAAGATTCAACATTCAATGACGGTCTGATCTGCGGGGTTCTCTTGTCCGGCAGTCCCTGTCCGCGTTGGCATTGGCGCGACTTCTTTCTTTATGTCGCCGTCGCCATCGCAACCATTGTCATTGTTGGTGTTCCCGTTTGGATGTTCTCTCGCTGATACATCCTTCGCCGCTTTCAGGCGGCGCACGATCTCGCGGAGTGTGAGGTCGTAGTCGGCGCGGAGCCGCGCCTCGTCCTTTGTGACCTTCTTGCCGAGTTCAACCGCCGCCGCTTCGCAGATTCGGTCAAGGCGGGTGGGCGTTTCAGCCATGAGTGAATCCGGCGCGACATGGAGCGCGGCGCAAGCTTCGGCCAGCCGCATTTCAAGCGCGGCGAGGTTGCGGGCGGCGGCGGATTTGTCGGCGCGGTGGACTACGCAAGGCTGAGCTTGCGAATCAGGGCGGGCGGGTTCCGCGTCGTCAAAGCCCGTGGCGGCGTAGCGGCACGCACGAATAACCTCGTCGCGTGAGACAGGCAGGGCGGCGGCCCATTTGGAAACCGCCACGTCAATCGCCTCCGGCGTGGTCAGGCCGTCGAACGCGTGCGGGGTGCGTGCGTTGGCCAGCGCGTAAGCCCAAAGCGTGACGTCCGTCTCCTCGTTCGCCGCAACGCGGACGGCGTAGGTGTGAAACCACGCGAACGCCTGAAAGGTCGGCTCGAAAAACGGAACGTCGCCCGCCCAACCGATACGCGGGAAGTTGGCGCATGTGGTCTCCGCGCCGTCCGTCAAGCGGAGCGCGATGCAGTTCAGACGGTCGAAGTCTTCAAGCGTAGGGTTCAATCCCTGCGCCTGAAGCTCCTCCCAGTCCCCTCTTGCAAGCCCTGAAACCATTGCGCACGCCCCTGCCGATTACGCGCCTTGGGTGGTCGCCTCCACGCCAACCATGGGGAAGGAAACCTGCCACGAATACTCCACGTAGCCGTCGCGCGCCACGCCCTTGTTGGGCGGCGTGGCGAACGTGGCCCCCTTGGCCGTGGCGGCGGTGGTGAGCGTTATCGTCGGCGCGGTGTCGTCGTACCAGTTCATGGTGTAGTCCACGGTAGCCATGCCGCCGTGAAGGTCGTAGTTTTTCAATTCGCCCTGCGGCTGCGCAAGGGTGAACTCAATCGGGAAGGAAGCCGAAACGGAAGATAGGCCGTAGTCCTCAATGTCGGAGGCGGCGGCATCGCCCTTCTTTATCGTGCAGAAGCCGAGGAAATCCTGCGCGCGGTGGCGGACGGACAACGAGAAGTTCGGCAAGGTGTACTCGCGGAGCTTCGTCGCCCCGGACTGCACGCACTGGCCGGACATGGCGACGGTGGGGGCGGAGCCAGTCTGGGTGGAAATGGTGACGCTTCCGACTACAACGGGGGAATCAAGCTCCGTGGAGGTCTTCACGTCGCCCAATTTCGGGAACGTGGCCTGGGTCAGCGCGCCGACGACATCGTAGGTGGCGGAGGGCGCGGCGGTCTCGCCCCATGAATCCACCACGGCGGCGTCGCCGTAGGTGTTCGCGCCGGAGGTGGACTGCTTCGAGCGGTTCTCGTTTGAATCCGTGACCTTCAAGGCGTTCGACGTGGCGGTCTCCATGCCGAAGTAGTCAATTGGTTTGCGGCGGTTGTTCTGTGACATTGTTTGTCTCCTGTTCTGGTGTGAAGCGTCCGTTTACGGTCGCGTTGTAGGTTTTCGCCATTCCCCCGTTCTCGGCGTTTGCGTCAAGGGCGGTGGAAGTCGAAGTGAGCATGAAAGCGTCGCAAGAGAATCCGTTGCCGTCAAGGGCGGCGCAACCGTCGCCGAGAAGCGCGGCAAGAGCGGAACGGACGGCGCGGCAGGCGTCGCGGAAGCCCGCGCCCGTGGCGTCGTCGGCGTTGGCGTAGTGGACGGTGACGCGGACGGAGTAAGCGAACGGCACGCCGGGGCCCTGAAAGTCAAGGTCTTGCGAGGCGATATCGGCAAAAACCGATACGTAGGTGTCGGGGGAGTTCTTCTGCTCGCCCTCCGGCACTGGGGAAAGCGCGCCGATTACATCCATGGACGGAAGCGCGGCGGCAACAAGCGCGGCGATCTTCGCCTCTATGATCTCTTCCGGCTCAATCATGACGCCGCCCTTTCGATGTGCTTTTCAACATTGTGCGCCAGCCGCTTTGTGGCGGCGGTTATGGCCCCGGAGAGCGCGCCGGGCTTTAGGGCGTCCAGCGCGTAGTCGAGGCGGTTTGAAATGGTCGCGGTCGCATCCCCGCCGATAGCCGAGAACACGCCATTGACATATTTGCGCGGGTCGCGGCGTTCGCCGCGCGTGCGCTTCCACGAAAGGTCGCCCATGCCGGATGCCGAATAGATTTTCTGAGCAATCCAGCCCCATGACTTCTTTGCAAGCCCGGCGCGCGGAATGCCGCCGTGCTGCCGGAGAAGTTTGCGCTTCTCTGCGGCCTTGTCGCCGCCAACCATGCGCCCGTTCTTTCCGCGATGGCGGTCGGTGTAGACATAGTAGTGGTTGGCGTAGGCGTCGGGCGTTCCGATCTTGCGCGCAAGCGTCCAGCGGCGCAACAGCTTGTGGTGCGCGGATTTGCTGTGGATGTACTTCGGCGGAACGGCGGAAACGTTTGCGGCGTATTCGCGCGGGCGGATGCGCTTCGGGGCGGTTTTCGTGCGGCTTTTGAGCGATTGGCAGATGTACAGGGCGGCGCGGCGCGTCTCCGTGGCAAGGCGGTGCGGACACTCCTTGGCAACCTTGCGGAGCAAACCGTCAAGGCGCGCAACGGCGGCGCGGTCAATCTCAACGGAGACGTCAAGCATCATGCGCCTCCCCTCGGCCTTGCGGTTATGATCCAGTAGCCCTCGTGCCGCTTCACGTCCGAAACGCGGAGACGCACGGCGGCGAAAGAGTTGTGCGGGTCTGCAAACTCCAGCGCGTCGCTGACCTGCGGGGCGGACACCTCCGGCCAGCCGTCGGCGGAAATGCAGACAATCCACGACTGCACATAGGTTGGAGCGGCGGCGTCGCCATAGTCCGAAGGGACAGAGGCGGATTCAAGCGCAAGCACGTCAATCGGGTGCTTGAACTGGCGCGGCGTGCCGTTCTCGCGGCGCTTGCCGCTGTAGGTGGCGGGGCATTTCTCGAACGCCGCCGAAAGCCCGACGGTGAGCAGGGCATTTACAGGCCCCGTTGTGCATGACGTGACGACACGGAGGGTATTCCCCAATTCAACCGCTTCGCCGTTTTTCAGTTTGGGGAAGTCGGCGACGTAAGCAAGGACGCGGCAGTTTTCTGAAACCTCCGCCTCCGTCACTTCGTCGCCGCCCCTTTGCGACTGGCCGACGCGTGTCACCTTTGCGGCACGTTCGCCGTGGCGTAGGACTTCGGAACAGCCCGAAAGCGAACTGCCCCGAAGTTTCGCCATTGCGGCGGTCACGTATTCGCACGGCTTGCGCATCGGCCAGTTTCCTCTCTTGCCGTTAGGCGCAGACGACTTCAAACGTGAGGTCAGTCGCACCGATAGCGGCGCGGGCGTAGCCCAGAAGCGTCGCGTTCGTGCTGGTCTTCGACACAAGCCCCGTCGCGTCCACAATGTAGATCGCGGTGCCAGCGTCCGTCGCGCCGAGCGCGTCGTTGGTCGTCACCTCGATCACCTCGCCACGGTGCAGCACCTTCAAAGTCGAGGCCTCGTTCGCGGCAATGTCCCAAAGGGCAAGGCCGAAAAGTCCGTCAACCTTGACGATGGTTCCGGCGGGCGTCGCGCTGCCGGGCTTGTAGTCGATGGTGTCGCCAGTCTTGCGAAACTTGGCGAGATTGGATGAGATAGCCATTTCAGTTTTCCTTTCAGTAGGATGGTTTAGGGTTTAATGGCGCGGCGGAGTGAAGGACGACAACCCTCCGCCGCGTCGGGGGTAAATCACGCGCCAGTCGAATACACCGCCGCCTTCAACTCGCCAGCGGACGCGCCGAAGTCGAAGTAGCACCGCATGGAGATACCCAACTGCGCAAAGTCCGCGTTTGCCGTCTCGACGACAGGCGTCTGGACGCCGTTCAGGAACGCAACGTCCACAAGCGGGAACGACGCGCTGAACAGGCGGTAGGCCGTGCCGGAGAGATACGGCGACGTGATCGGCTTCAACACGCCGCGCAGCACGTTCGTCTTGCCCTTCTCGGA
>CAMPAA010000058.1 GCA_946631345.1 uncultured Verrucomicrobiota bacterium | reverse complement strand
TTCATGGCGCGCATTATATCAAACCACCCATCCCGCCGCAAGTGGGGCGAAACGGGTGGAGGCCTGCGTTTGACTTCAAATGGCGGATTGTGATAGTATCGCGCGCCAAAGGAGAATAGCATGGTGACATTGACTGTGAAAGGCGCAGCGCCACGGATCGTGGCGGCGACGATGGTTTTGGCGGCATATGCGGCGGGGCACGCCGCCACATGGCCGGGCTTCGAGCACGGCATGGGCATCGGGGGATGGCTCACCAACTACAAGCGTTTCAACGTGCTCCCCGAGGAGCGGCGACTGCAGATCACGCAAGGCGATCTGGAGCATTTCGATTCATACATAACGGAAAGCGACGTGGCGCGAATCAAGGCATGGGGCTTCGACCACATACGCCTCGGATTCGACCAGATCGTGCTGGAGGAGGCGCCAGGCCAATACCGCGAACGGACCTTCCGGCGAATCGACGACTTCATTGGCTGGTGCGGCAGGCATGGCCTCAACGTTGTGCTGAACCTCCACAAGGCGGTAGGCAACTACTGCGACATAAAGGAGAAGGTAGAGCTTCTTGACGATGACGCCCTCCAGCGGAGGTTCATCGCCCTCTGGCTGGAGATCGAGCGCCGTTACCACGACTTCCCGGGGCTCGCATTCGAGATACTGAACGAGGTCCGCGACGTGGATCCGCAGAAATGGAACTCGCTCGCCGACCGCACACTCAAGGCCATCCGCGAAAGGAACCGCGACCGCTGGATTGTCATTGGCTCGACCTGCTGGAATTCGCCCTCCACGCTATCCGCCCTGAAGATATGGGACGATCCGAAGGTCGTGTACACGTTCCACACATATGCGCCGTTCGAGTTCACGCACCAGCGCGGGGTGTTGCAGGCCAATCCGCTCTACGCAAACATGGTTCTCGAATATCCCAGCAAGGATGTCGAGCGATACCGTACCAGCCGCAGACTGGGCTGGGGGGAGCGCTCGCCTTATCCCGGCTGCACAGCAATCGACTGCCGTTTCCTGGCGCACACCCTGCGCGGCGCGTTTGAGTTTGCGAAGCGCCACCCCGACAAGATCCTGTGGAACGGCGAATTCGGCACCATACGCCATGCGCCGCCCGCCTCACGCATCGCCTACATGCGGGACATCGTGTCGCTCTGCCGTGAACACGGGATACCGTACTGCGTATGGAACTATCTTTCCACGCCCAACGACGGAAACCGCTTCTCGCTCGTCGACGACGACACCCGCGAATTCCTTTCCGTCGGCCTGCTTGAAGCCTGCCTTGGCAAGGCGCGAAACGCGGACTGACCACATCACCGCCCCTATGGTATAATCTGCGGCGTATGGAGCCTTGCAGACTTTGTCCGCGCGCATGCGGCGCTGACCGCGAATCCGGAAGAACCGGTTTCTGCGGCGCAGGGGCGTGCCCACGCGTGTTCAGGTGGGGGCCGCATTTCGGCGAGGAGCCCCCGCTTGTCGGAGAGCACGGCAGCGGATGCGTGTTCTTCTCGCGGTGCACCATGAAGTGCCTGTACTGCCAGAACTCCCCCTGGAGCTGGAATGGCGGCGGCGAGGACATAACCATCCCCCGTCTCACAGGGATATTCCGAGAGTTGGCGGAGAAGGATAGGTGCTCCAACTGGAACCTCGTCTCGCCAACCCCATACCTCCCGTTCATCCGCGAGGCGGTAGCGCCGCTTCTCGCGGAAGGCGTCCGGCTTCCGTTCGTGTGGAACTCGTCCGGCTACGAGGCGGTGGAGACGCTTGAGGCATACGCCGACCTTTGCGACACCGCACTCTTTGACCTGCGTTACGCGAACAGCGAAACCGCACTGCGCGCAAGCGCCGCGCCAGGCTATGTGGAGGCGGCGCGCGCCGCCATCCGCTGGGCGTATTGCCGACCGCGCGCCGCTTCCGCCGTACCGCCGCTCATCGTACGCATCCTCGTGCTTCCCGGTCTCGCCGAAGAGGCGATCGAAAGCCTCGCATGGATCGCCACGGAACTTTCGCCTGATGTGCCGGTCTCGATCATGAGCCAGTTCACGCCAGTGTACCGCGCGCTTGATACGCCGCCGTTCAACAGGAAGGTGACGCAGGAGGAGTACGAGTCCGTCACCGAGGCCGCAGCCGACTTCGGATTCGAGAACGGATGGATCCAGGGCTACGAAGCCGCAGACCCCGCCCTCGCACTACTCGGAGAGAATATGCCGGCCGGGCATGGCGCAGTTGGCCGCACAGCGGAATGACGCCCGCTATTCTTTGGCGATGAACACGCGGCGACCCTCAACGCGAAGGCGGCCGGCAGCGAGATATCTCAGCGCCTCAGGAAATGCGATGTGCTCCTCGACCTGGATGCGGGCGTGAAGCGACTCTGGCGTGTCATCCTCCATGACCGGCACGCATCTCTGCACAATGATCGGTCCGGAATCCGTGCCGGCATCGACGAAGTGCACCGTCACCCCAGCCACCTTGCAGCCATAGTCGAGCGCCTGCTTCCAGCTGTGCACGCCCGGGAACGCTGGCAGGAGAGCGGGATGTATGTTCAGCACCCGCATCGGGAACGCCGAAAGGAGGCCGGGCTTCACGATGCGCATGAACCCTGCCAGCACCACGGTATCGCATCCCGCCTCTTTCAGCAGACGGATGCACTCATCCTCGGCCGCCCCTTCAAGCTTCGTCTTCCACGGAGCGCAGTCGAGGTAGCGGCATTGAATCCCATGCCGCTTCGCACGGTCAAGTATCTTGGCGTCTGGCACGTCCGCCAGCACGAGACGCACCTCGGCATCAAGTTCACCCTTTGCGATCGCATCCACGATCGACTGCATGTTGGTGCCGGAACCAGAGCCAAGCACACCAAGTTTCAACGTTGCCATCACCATCTCTCCTTCTTTGACCCGTATTCTACCATAGTTCCGCTAAAGATACACGGGCGAAGCATCTCTGTCGTGCACCTGGCTGCGGTAAAGCGACCAGCCGTTGTTGAGCCAGAACGCAATCCCGCACACCCACATGGTCGGCAGAAGCAGTTCATGGTTGCCCGATATCTCGGCCACCATCACTATGGCCGTCAGCGGGCATCTAACAGCCGCCGCAACGAACCCAGCCATCCCCACGAGAGCGAACGCCGCCGGATGTATGCCCATGCTGGAAGGCAGCACCGCCTCGAATCCGATGCCGACAGCCGCCCCCAACGAACCGCCGCATACGAGCGCCGGGGCGAAAACGCCGCCTGAGCCGCCGGAACCTACGGTGCATGCCGTGGCCACCGCCTTCAGGAAGAAGAAGATCAGAAAACCATGTAACGGCCAATGCCGCGATACGGTCTCTGAAAGTACCGCCGCCTCCGGAGTCGTGAAAAGGTGGCGGATTACGCCGTAGCCCGGCCCCATGACCTCCGGAAGAATGAACCCAAGCGCGCCCGTCGCGAGCCCGCCGATCGCAACCTTCGCCCAGCTCGGCAGATCCATGCGCGTGAACAGCGCCTCCGTGCCACGGAAAAAGCTGATGTAGAACCGGGCGCCGAGCGTCACCACGAACGCCAGGGCGATGTACGGGAAAAGACGCATCCCGTTCTCGAACGAACAGCTCGGCATCGCAAACAGCGGCGCCCAGCCGAGAAAGCACGCAAACACGGTGTACGAAACCGCGCTCGCCACGAACGACGGCAGGATCACGTCGTACTCGAGATCACTCGACGAGTAGAATATCTCCGCGCCAAACAGCGCCCCGGCAAGCGGCGCACGGAAAAGCGCGCCGATGCCTGCGGCCAGCCCCGCAGCCATGAGAATGCGGCGTGCCCGCCCGTCAAGGCGAAGGGCCGACGCCAGGAACGACCCGCACGCCGCACCGATCAGCGTGACCGGCCCCTCATATCCCGCGGAACCACCGCTCGCCACCGTAAGCACCGACGCTACAGACTTCACAGGCACGACGGCCGGTGGAATCACGCCGTCGCCGTGATGGTATGCGTAAATGGCGGAATCGGTTCCGCGCGCATGGCGTAGCGACGCGAACCTCTTGATGAGAAGCGAACCCGCCACCGATCCGAGCGCCGGCAGGATGAACAACGCCCACCGGTGCGAAGCGGCGAGCCGCTCCACCCCAAAGAATCCGTGGCCAAAGTCAATCAGCCGTTCGAAAGCGACGGTAACAAGCCCCACCATCGCGCCCAGCACCGCCGCGCGCCCAAAGTAGCGGCCCGTGCGGATCGTCATCCCGTTGCCGGAGAGGAAGAACTTCCATGAGCTGATTGAAAGGCGGCGGAACATGGTCAGGCAAAAAGAGCGGCAATCTTTGCATCGAATGCGCGGCGGCGCTTTGCTGCCTTGCCGCGTAGTGCGGCTATGCGCCGCGCGTACATCCCCCAGTCGAGACCGTTCGTTGCGCCGAGATGGCGCTTGGCGAGGACCGCACGGTCCGCATCCTCCGTCTCGAGCCGTTCGAGATGGTCGCGCACGTCATGGTACGCCTCGCGCCACGGAACGCCCGCCGCAACCTGGCGGAGAGCGGCGTCAGTCGCGAAAACGCCTGGTATGAAGCCCGCGCGCAGCTTCGCCTCGTCCACGGTCAATCCAGCCACGACCTTGGCAACTATTCGAAGCGTCGTGCGCGTTACCGCAAGCCCCTTCATGTACAGCCCCTTCGAATCCTGCAGATCGCGGTTGTATCCGCCCGGCATCGCATGAAGCTGCGACAGCGCTGCGGTTTGCAGCCCAAGCACGATCGCCGCCTTGGAGCGCACAAGTTCCAGCACGTCGGGATTGTACTTCTGCGGCATTATCGACGAACCAGTGCAGTATTCGCGCGGCAGGCGGAAGTAGGCGAATTCCGGCATGGAGAACAGTATCAGGTCTTCCGCCAGACGCGACAGCACCGCCATCATCTGCGCCAGCGCCGAGAGCAGCGCGGCCTCGTCCTCGCCACGAGCCATGGACGCGCCGAACACATTGTGCAGCGGGCGCGAGAATCCGAGCAATCTGCTCGTAAGCTTCCTGTCGAGCGGCAGCGGCACGCCGTATCCGGCGGCGCTGCCGAGCGGGCACAGGTCGTTCATCGCGTAAGCCGCCTCAAGGTTGGCCGTCTGGTCGAGAATCATTTCGGCGTGCCCGCTCGCCCACACGCCCACGGAGCTCGGCATCGCCGGCTGGAGATGCGTGCGCCCCACAAGAGGCAGGAGGCTGTGGCGACGGCCGAACGAGCAAAGCTCCGCCGCCAGTTCCGCCACCTCCCCCTCCAACGCAAGAATCTGGTCCTTGATGTGCAGGCGCACGTCAACCGCCACCTGGTCGTTTCTGCTGCGGCCCGTGTGTATCTTCTTGCCGAGGTCGCCGAGCTTTTCGGTTAGCCTGCGCTCCACCGCCATGTGGACATCCTGATCGGCCTCGCGGATCTCGAATGTTCCATCCGCAAATTCCTTCACGACGGACGCAAGCGCACGGCGCACCTTCGCCGCCTCGCCAGGCGTGACCACGGGCGGCACGCCCTTGGGGAGTTTCATCCGCGAAAGCATCGTCACGTGCGCCGCGGTTCCGGCGGCGTCCCACTTCACAAGCTCGCGGTCAAGCACGGGATCCTCTCCCACGGTGTATTCAAGCACGTCCGGATCAACGTTTCCGGTGATTGTTTTTTCGACGTTTTTCATAAGCTACCTCCAGTCTGGCGTCAGCGGTATCCAGCATCTCCTCAAGCTTTGCGCGCTCCTCGCCCGCCGCAACGCCAAGCAGGAAGCGCTCGTAGGCGGCGGCGGCGGCCTGCAGCTCGTCGCCTCGCCCTATGGCGTAGAGCGGTATTTCGCGCGACTTCATGAACGCGGCAGCGCGCACCATCAGGTTCGAGCCGTCCCCGTAGAGCGCCTCGCGGAACGAGCATACGGCACGGCCGTCGAACATCTTGACGTCGAACGTAGGCGAGTATAGAAAGAGCCTGGAGGCGAAGATGTCCAGCTCGAATATTCCGCAGTCTCCGGGTTCAAGCACGGAACGGGTAAGCCGCGCAAGGTGCTCATCGGAGGCGCGATCCTGCAGGCTCGGCTCCTTCTCGCCGGTAAGCAGCTCGGCAAGCCTCCTGCCGTCCCACTTCTCCGCCATGAGATTGTCGAGCAACTTCTTTTCTCTGATCCATCCGACAACATATCCCGGCAGCGCCGCCGCAGGACCTTTCCCCACCCGCAGGTCGGTACACAGCGCGGGGAAGAACGGAAGTCGCCCATCGCACCAGAGCGACAGCACGAACCGCCTGTCATCGCGCCTTGTATCTGCGTCCAGACAGCGCAGAATACCTTGCACGACCCAGTCCGGCAGCTCCGGCCCAACGAACGACCTTGCGACAGCCGTGCGCAGCTCGTCGAGGTCGGAATATCCAGGGCTTGGCAGGAACACTTTGACCACTCGTGAGCCGTTGGCGCGCGTCTCCGGCTGAACGAGCACACGCGTGTCGTTCGTGCGCCCATCGAGTGCATAGATGACAAGCCCAGGCTCCTTCACCTTGGAGCGATTGAGCTCAAACGTCGCCGATATGCCATCTATCGTCTTCCCGGCGAATGCCAAGATCGGCAGACGGAAACCCACCTCGTCGCGCGGATCATCGTAGGCGACCACACGGATGAACCCATCCGCGCTCACCGCCGCCTTTGGCGCAACAACAGGCTCTGCCTGAACGGCTCCCGCCACCCAGGCCATACACGCCGTCACAGCGGCCAGCAAATATGCCCTCACGCCCAAAACGGCATACGATTATACCATATGTGGCAAGCGGCGCACGATCATCCGCGAAGGAGAAACTCCTGGTCGAAAACGCGCGGTGCCTCGTCCAGCCTGTGGCAGATCAGTATTGCGGTCACGCCGCGGTGTGCACGCAGGTATGCCTCGATCCGGCGTGCCATGCGGCGAGCCTCGCGCGCATCAAGGTTCATGAACGGCTCATCCAGCAGCAGCAGATCATGCTTTCCGCGCAAGGCGGCATCAAGCAGCGACCTGGGCGACATGCCGAGATAGGCCTGCATCTCCGGGCTCACCACGCCGATGCGACGCCGTACCTGCGTCAGGTCCCGCCCCGTCTCGCGCGGAACACCAAACACCTTTATGTCTGCCGCATATGCAAGCGGGCTGTCGCCCGTGATCAGCGCAAACAGCGTCGTCTTGCCGCTGCCGTTCTCCCCGCGCAGCACCCACCGTTCGCCACGCCGAACCGTCCATGAAAGATGGCTGAAGAGCCGCCGCCCTCCCACAGAAAGCGTGAGATCACGTATCTCGATGACAGGCACCGCATCCTTTTTGCGCGGCTTGGCGAGTCGTGTGGCCTTGCCGCCACCCACACCGCGCTTACCCGCCATTTTCGTGGCGCGTTTCGCCCTAGTCGTCGCAAGTCCATTCCTGCCCACCGTCAGCCATTTCGTTGCACCCGGCGGCACTTCGTCGGCATGGCGGTAGGCGAATATGACCGAAAGTCCGCCCTTAGCCAGATTGGAGACTATGCCTCTGAGATTCTCGCGCTGTAGCGTATCAAGCCCGCCGGCGGGATCGTCCAGCACCAGAAGCTTCGGACGCTTCGCCAGCGCGCGCGCAAGAAGCGCGCGGCGCGTTTCGCCGTTGGAAAGCGCGATCATGGGGCGGCTGTTCAGCCTTTCAAGGCCAAGAAGTCGCACGATGCCGTTCAGCCGCTTCCGGTATGCACTGCGCGACTCCGGGAAGCGTCGCCCCATCTCGAAGGGGTTCACATCGTATACGGCGTCAAACGACAGGTAGTCCGCCACGGTCCTGCCACTATCCGCATAATAGCGCGCCTGCGGCCATCCTGTACGCTGGGCCTCCTCGGCGTGCTGCGCGAAGTTGAGGAGCGCCACGTCGTCCGCAACGGCCTCGTCACGTGCGATGCGCGCGCACCACTCGCTTCGCAACACGGGGTCGGATCCCGTCACCGCCCATAGCTCTCCGGGCGCAATATCGTATCTTCCAAGCACTTTCATTTCATGTCGCGGAGAAGCGCTGAATTCTCTCCAAGCGCATGAATATACCAGAATCGCCCCCCGTTTTCAAGCGGATATGATATACTTTATCCGCGTTTGGCACAAGGGAGATAAAACATGAAAATCAAGGACATACTCGCGAGTGGACGGCCAACCGTTTCGTTCGAGATATTTCCGCCTCGCAAGGATGCGCCGTTCGAGCCGGTGCGTGAGGCGGTCACACAGCTTGCGCAGCAACGGCCAGCGTTTATGTCGGTCACGTACGGCGCATCGGGCAACGCCCAGGCCAACACCGTGCAGATCGCGTCTTTCGTGCAGGCGTGCGGAGTTCCTGCTCTCGCCCACCTCACCTGCCTCACGGCAACACGCGGCAGCATCGCTGGCGAGGTCGATGCTCTGCACAAAGCCGGCATCGAGAACGTACTGTGTCTGCGCGGCGATCTTCCAAAAGACGTCTCCGGACCGACCGGCGGAGACTTTGCGCATGCCGTCGATCTCGTGCGCGCGCTGCGTCCGGCTGGATTCTGCCTCGGGGGCGCATGCTATCCGGAATGTCACCCGGAGTGCGACCACATGGAGGATGACATCATCCATCTGCGCGACAAGGTTGCTGCCGGGCTCGACTTCGTAACCACGCAGATGTTCTTCGACAACAATATATTCTACCGCTATCTCTCGAAGCTGCGCGACCGCGGCGTGACCGTGCCGGTGATCGCCGGCATAATGCCCGTGACAAACGGGCGGCAGATTGCCCGCATCTGCCGGATTTCGGGCACCTACCTGCCAAGCCGCTTCAAGGCCATAGTTGACCGCTATGGCGACAGGCCGGCCGCCATGCTCGACGCGGGCGTAGCCTACGCCACGGAGCAGATCGTTGACCTTTTCGCGAACGGCATCAACGCCGTGCACATCTATACGATGAACCGCGCCGAAGTCGCGGGACGCATCATGGCGAACCTGAGGAACATTGTCGGCGGATGACGGTGAGCCTTGAGGAGATTGCGCGTTACATGCGCATGGGACGCACCGTCCCCGACGGCGCGCTTGCGGCGCGCGTGTCGGAGCTGCGCGATGCCGCGCTGAAGGCCATGCGCCCATCGCATACCTGGCGGCGCTTCCCGCTGGAAGAGAACGCCATATCCTCAGGCGCGATGCGCATCGCGATTGGCGGCACGCTTGCGCGCCATCTCGCCGGATGCTCATCCGCATATCTTGCCTGCGGCACGATCGGTATCGGGTTCGACGCCTTCCATCGCCGCGTTTCGGCAAACTCCGGCGTTGACGCTCTTATCGCGCAGGCCATTGGCGCTGCGCTAATCGAGAAACTGATGGATTCGGTGGAGGAAGAGATACGCGCCGACCTGCAACCCGGCGAAACGCTCGTGTCGCGCTACTCCCCCGGCTATGGCGACTTTCCGCTTGCCGCGCAACGCGAGCTTCTGGCAATGCTCGACGCCACGCGCAAGGTCGGCGTGGCGCTTACCGGCACCCTTCTCATGGTGCCTTCGAAATCCGTGAGCGCCATCATCGGCGCAAGAAAGGAGATAACCTACCGATGAAAGGTATCTTCAGCGAGAAACCCATGCTGTTCCTCGATGGCGGGATGGGCACGCAGCTGCAGGCCAAGGGACTTCAGCCCGGCGAGGTTCCGGAGATGTGGAATGTCTTGCGCCCGCATGACGTCCGCGCCGTGCATGAAGCATACTTCGCCGCCGGGTCGGATGTCGTGTACGCCAACACGTTCGGCGCAAACGCCGCCAAGTACCATGGCACCGCCACTCTTGAGGAGGTGATAGCCGCAGGCATCGGCATTGCACGCGAGGCGGCGCAGCGCGCAGGCGGACGGCGTTTCGTCGCTCTTGACGTAGGTCCGACAGGACGGCTGCTCAAGCCGGCAGGCGATTTCGAGTTCGATTCTGCTTACGATGCATTCGCAGAGCAGGTGCGAATCGGTGCAAAGGCAGGTGCCGACCTTGTCGCCGTCGAGACGATGGGCGACACCTACGAACTCAAGGCCGCCGTTCTCGCCGCAAAGGAGAACTCCACTCTTCCGGTTCTCGCGACTGTCGCGCTCGGCGAAGATGGCAAGCTGCTCACAGGCGGCGATGTCGAATGTGTGGCGGCTCTGCTGGAGGGACTGCATGTCGATGCACTCGGCTTCAACTGCGGGTTCGGCCCAGACAGGATGCTGCCATACGTTAAGAGGCTTGCCGCGCTCACCTCGCTGCCGATCGCGGTCAAGCCAAACGCCGGGATGCCGCAAGTCGTCAATGGACGCACGACATTCACGGTTGGGCCGGACGAGTTCGCGAGAGACGTCGTTGCACTGGCCGAAGCCGGTGCGGCGGTCATAGGCGGATGCTGCGGAACGACCCCAGCCCACATCGTCGCCGCACGCGCCTTATGCACAGGCCTTGCGGCGGTAGCCCGCCAACCGTCCCCGCGCACCATCGTCACATCCGGTTCACGCGCCGTGGATATTCCTTTCGGCGACTCGATCATCATCGGCGAGCGCATCAACCCCACCGGGAAGAAGAAGCTGAAGGCCGCGCTTTCGGAAGGCGACGTGGCCTATGTGCTGCGCGAGGCGGTTTCCCAGGCGGATGCAGGTGCGCACGTGCTGGACGTCAACGTTGGCGTGCCGGGACTGGACGAGGCGACCGTTCTCGACTCGACCATCCAGGCCGTGCAGAGCGTGACCGACCTTCCGCTCCAGATCGACACCTCAGACCCGAAGGCGCTAGAGCGCGCCCTCCGGCACTACAACGGTAAGGCGCTTGTCAATTCCGTCAACGGCAAGGAGGAATCCATGGCGGCCGTCCTGCCGCTCGTCGCGAAGTACGGCGGCGCTGTGGTTGCTCTCACGCTCGACGAAGACGGCATCCCGCCAACTGCTGAAGGACGCATCGCGATAGCAAAGCGAATTCTGGCGCGCGGCGCGCAATACGACCTTAAGCCTTCGGACTTCATCATCGACGTACTCTGCCTCGCCGTCAGCGCCGATGCCTCCAGCGCCAACGTAATTCTCGAAGCGCTTCGGCGCGTCCGCGAAGAGCTGGGCTGCCGCACATGCCTCGGCGTCTCAAACATATCCTTCGGCCTTCCGGCGAGACCCTTTCTCAACGCGACATTCTACACGATGGCGCTTGCGACAGGACTTTCCGCAGGCATCGTCAATCCCCTTGCCGCAGACATGATGACCGCCTACCGGGCATTCCGCGCTCTCACCGGCAAGGACAGGAGCTGCACCGAATGGATAGAGGCGTTCAAGGATTACGCACCTTCAGCGCCGGTAGCGGCGCGCAAGCCCGCCGCAGCCTCCACCGGAGATGCCAAAGGCGAATCTGCCCTGTCTGCCGCCATCAGGCACGGACTGAAGAGCGACGCGGCAGCCGCCGCACAGACCGAACTTGCAGCCGGCGCTGCTCCTCTCGACGTTATCGGCGGCGGCATAGTGCCGGCGCTCGAAGTTGTCGGCAAAGGCTTTGAGAGCGGAACAGTGTTCCTGCCTCAGCTTCTGATGGCGGCGGAGGCGGCAGGGGCGGCGTTCGAGGTCGTGCGCTCGGCAATGCCATCGAACGATGCCGGAAGCGTCAAGGGACCCATCGTAATAGCCACCGTGAAAGGCGACATTCACGACATCGGAAAGAACATCTGCCGCGCTCTGCTCGAAAACTACGGCTTCAAGGTCATCGACCTTGGACGCGACGTGCCCCCAGAGAGAGTCGTGGAGGCGGCGCGAAGGGAGAAGGCGCGGCTCGTCGGTCTCTCCGCTCTCATGACCACTACCGTTTGCTTCATGGAGGAAACGGTAAAGCTGATCCATGCTGAGCTGCCGGAATGCAAGGTAACCGTCGGCGGTGCCGTGCTCACGGCGGACTACGCCAGCAAGATCGGCGCAGACCACTACTCGAAAGACGCCATGGGGCTTGTGCGCTATGCCGAACAGCTCTTCAGCTAAACACCATAATCACGCCTAAGAACGCTAAGATCGCCCATGGCGCGCATTTCGCCGCCGCCTTCAGGAACAGCAATGTGACAAGCGAGGCGAAGAAGCAGTGGGGGAAGCTACCGAGCGACTGCCCCTGCGAGCATCTTCTCGATCGCAATGGCCACGCCGTTCTCGTCGTTGGAAAGCGTCACGGACTTCGCCGCCGCCAGCACGCGCGGATGGGCGTTTGCCATCGCCACCCCAAGCCCCGCCGCCTCGATCATGGTAAGGTCGTTCATGCCGTCGCCGAACGCCATGCAGTTGTCGAGAGTGAACCCAAGATGCTCCGCAAAACGCTTTAACGCGTTGCCCTTGTGCGCCGATGCGATGTTGAACTCGAGATTGTTCCATGTGGACGCCGTCACCTTGATGGACGGGAACCTCTTCGCCGTCTCATCGGATATCGCCTGCGTCACCGCCTCGGCACCAGCCGCGTTCCGTGCAAAGAGCATCACTTTCTGCACGTCACCCTCCGCCGGAGTGGACTCAAGGTGCGCCTTGAGATCCGCCACAGGTCGCCTGAACTCACGGATCATCTTCAGGTAGTGCGCATCGGTGGCGTACGCCTCGGCCTTCTCCTGGAGGGACGCCGTCATCCAGCCCCAGTTGGAGCGGTAGCAGTCGTAGATTACATCGTACCCGTCCAGCATCCTCATGAGCTCCAGCGCCATGCCAAGCGGAATCTCCTCCCGCACGATGGCCGCGTCCGTCTGCCTGTCGTACACCTGCGCGCCGTTTATCGTGATGGCGTAGCGCACGAACGGCAGATCGCGCACCGCCGGCGGCATCATGCCGAAGAACCGTCCGGTCGTGGGCACGATCTGAATCCCAGCCTTCGCCGCCGCCACCAGCGCGGCGCGGTTTGCCTCGCTCAGGCGCTTCTGGGAATCGAGCAGGGTGCCGTCGAGGTCGAGGGCGATGATGCGTATGCGCTGATCGTTTTCCATCGGTATGCTCCAGTCGTGGTTCGGGCGGGTCGGAGTTCGCAGACAAAGGCTTTACGTGGTGCCGGAGGAGGGACTCGAACCCTCACACACTCGCGTGCGGCAGATTTTGAGTCTGCTGCGTCTGCCATTTCGCCACTCCGGCTCATGGAGCGGGCGAAGGGAATCGAACCCTCGTAGCCAGCTTGGAAGGCTGGAGCTCTGCCATTGAGCTACGCCCGCTTAACAAAAAACCATCCTTGTGCGGGATGGCCATTTGTCGTCGCTTTCCATCTAATGGCGGGGTCGACGGGGCTCGAACCCGCAACCCCCGGATCGACAGTCCAGTGCGCTAACCAATTGCGCCACAACCCCCCAGTAGGTGAAAAACGGCGCGTAATATACCATATCCCGTCCATCAGCGCAAGCAGAATTTTTAATTTATTTTTCGGGTGTGAAATCTTTCTGGGGGTTGGAAAAGTTGTTTCGTTTAAGGTTCAAGGTTGAAAGGCGCGATGACATCAACGCGGAAAATGGTAGGGCCGCTTTGATAAAGCGGCCGCTACCACCAACGGGCGATTTGTCAAATCGCCCCTACCAAACGGGAGGGCGCGTGTCCCCACGCGCCGCGCCCCCGCGACGCCCGCAACGACCGCGACTGCGGCCCGTATCGCCTCCTTCAGGAAGGCGACGATCTTGTCTTTCGTCTTGCTTTTCATTGATTGTTTTCCTTTCTTTACCGCGCCGACTTGTCCACCGTAGCCTCGGCGAAGGTGGAAGCTTTGGCGTAGGCGGGTTGCCTTTATGGCGTCGGACGCATGGCCACGCGGACATGTACGCCCACCGCCACCATGCATTGGCGTCGGGGACACCGTCGCCGCCAAAATAGATGTCGAAAGAAGTTCAAATGCGACCAAAAATCAACCCGATTCAAAGTTCAACTTGGAATAGGACTGTTTTTATGGTGCAGCCACCGGAATCTCGCGGATGGACTTCCGCGACGACGACATGCCGGTGCCATAGCAATCGGCATTGGCCTCACCTTCCGTTTTACCGAGCCACTTGTCCGACGTAGCATTGGCTAATGTGGGAGCACAGCAAAGACTGGCTTCATTGACATGAGGGTCGATTTGAATTGGCCTGCATTATTACTGGGCAAATTGACGCCGGAATAGTTATATAGCCCAGTGCACCCATTGCAAAAGACATGCGAATCTGATACAATGCAACCATGAAATTTATAGAGAGAACCGCATTGGCCACCATCAAGGAATTGTCTGCCCAATTCCCTGCCATTCTTGTCTGTGGTGCACGGCAGGTCGGGAAAACGACACTGTTGCGAAACGCTGCCGAACAAGGTCGGGCATTTGTGTCGCTTGACGACCCTGACATACGTACCCTCGCACGGAAAGACCCTGCACTGTTCCTCCAGTCCTATCCCCCGCCAATCATTATTGACGAATTGCAATATGCCCCTCAAATCCTGCCGCTTGTCAAGATGGCAATCGACCGCAACCCGAACATGTGCGGACAGTTCTGGTTCACCGGTTCCCAACAGTTCCACCTGATGCGCGACGCAAGCGAGTCTCTTGCTGGACGGATTGGCATCCTCGACCTTGGCGGAATATCTCAGGGCGAGGAGTTCGGACGAACTGGAGACGACGCCTTCCTGGTTCCAGACACCATCGACACCCAGACATCCTTTGGCACTGCCCCCGAAGTGTACCGTCGCATCCACAGAGGGGCTTTCCCTGCGCTTGCCTCTGGGCGCGCAAAGAACTGGGAGACATTCTTCCGCTCTTACGTACGCACCTATCTGGAACGGGATGTGCACGACCTCACGCGCATCACGGACGAAGACAGATTCCTTACATTCCTCAAGGCCGCCGCCGCACGGACGGGGCAGCTCCTCAACATTTCTGAACTCGCGCGAGACGTAGGCATCGGTGCGAGCACGGCGCGCGACTGGCTCAGCATACTCGGCACGTCCGGCCTCGTGTATCTGCTCAGGCCATATTCGCGCAATGTCACTTCCAGGATCGTCAAGACGCCAAAACTCTATTTCACGGACACGGGGCTTTGCAGCTATCTTACGGGATGGACCTCTCCAGAAACGCTGGCGAACGGCGCGATGGGCGGCGCGATGCTCGAAACCCATGTCATCGGCGAACTGCTCAAACGATGCTGGAACCGTGGCAGGGAAGCCCGCCTTTGGTTCTATCGCGACAAAGCCGGTTCCGAGATTGACATTCTCATAGAGCACGACGGCATCCTTGATCCTGTGGAAGTCAAGAAGACTGCAAGCCCCAGACTTTCCGACATACACGCGTTTGCCAAGGTTCGGTCACTCGGGCTGCCCCTTGGCAAGGGCGCGGTGATGTGCCTTTCCGAACGCGCAAGGCCGCTCACACAAGATGTGTCCGTAATCCCTATTGGCTCCATTTAACAACGCCATAAATTCCTCCCTGCGCATCCTCACGCCATCTTTCCGCCCCGCATTGAAACACCCTACCATCCGCCTTCAACTCTTTCGCCAAGCCTCCTTGAACCGCGCAATGAAGCCGGAGAGCACGTGGCGGCGGAAAGTGCTCTCGCTCATGCCGCGCCGGGCGGCAACCTTCTGCCAGCTCAGGTCGCGCGCTGTCGCGACCGTTCATTTTTCCACGACTATATTTATATAGGGACT